>JAGPCI010000014.1 GCA_018058165.1 Bacteroidia bacterium | reverse complement strand
TCAAACACAACCTTTGGTTTATCGGCATGTAACCAATGGCCTGCATCTTCAACCGTAACCAACTTGTAATGCGGAAACAATTTGTGTATGGCTGGTAAATCCTTTTGCTGCACATATAACGAATTGCCGCCATGTATAAAAAGTGCTTCACCTAAAAAGTGATTATTCGAATAGGTTTCTTGTAAAATATTAATGTAATCACGTTTTAATACATCAATGTTAAATTTCCATTTATAATGTGCTTCATCAACTCGGTCTAAACCTTTCATTATAAACTGTCGTGTGCCAAAGTCGCCCAAGTATTCGGCCATGGCATGCTCGGCTTCTTTGCGCGTTTGTGCTTTGCTTAAATCAACATTGTTTATAGCTTTAAACACATCATCGTGTGCACCATTTCTATATGGTTTTGGCGCCATATCAACCACTATTAATTTGTGAGTAAGTAAGGGGTAAGTTAAAGCAAATTGCATAGCCACTTTGCCTCCCATGCTATGTCCCATAATATTAGATTTGGTGATGTTGTGCTGTGTCATAAAATCCTTCACATCATCAACCATTAAAGGAATACTATGCGCTGAGGTATGTGGCGATTTACCATGGTTTCTTTGGTCTACAACATATACATGTAAACCATTATTTCCCCAATCTGTTGCCAGGCTATGCCAGTTATCAAGCGAGCCCAAAAAACCATGAAGTATAATTAAGTTATTGTCTCCGCTTCCGTACTCTTTATAGTTTAATTCAATCATGTTAAAATCTATTTAAGCTAATTTCTTTACTTATTTCTGTATTGTTAAGTATATGTTGGGTCATTATTTTGCAAAAGTAAGGCGCAATTGTAACTCCTTTTGTACCTAATCCGTTAAATAAAAACATATTTGGCTCGTTAGCATGTTTGCCTAAAATTGGTCTTCTGTCTTTTGTAGTTGGCCTTATTCCTACCAAATGTTTTAGCACAGTATAATCGCCATTTATTAAAGCATCAGTTTTTTCTTTAAGCTCGTTAAAGCCCGCTTCTGTTGGGGTGGTATCATCATTATCCCATTTAAATGTAGAACCAATTTTATAAACATCATCATACAAATTAACGGCATAAGCACCACGTTTATATATTTTTTTGTTGTCGAGCACTGCGGTTTTAATGGTAAATACATCACCTTTATTGTCAATTACTGGTATGTGTTTAAAGTAGGGGTTGTGTTTGTTTTGATAACCTTGGCAAAATATAATTGCATCAGCAGTGTATTGTTTGTAATGCCATTTGTTGGCTTTAAATATTAACTCATTATAGTTAAATCTCTCTGCCAAAAAACTTTCGTTTAATTTTAAAAACTGTTTAAATGCATCTAAAAAAACTATGGTATTTAACCAGCCGCTGTTTTTTATTTCGGCAGTGCCAAAAGGTGCATTTATGCCTGTGCAAGTGGTTGTCTCGGTAATTACATATTGGCTTATTTTATCATTTATAGCACTGTAAAAATCGTTTTGTTCTTTAATGCTTGCAAAGCTTAGTTGTATATTAATGTTGTTTAAAAATTTAACCTTAAGCAATTCTTCCAGTTCGTTATAAGTTCTTAATAAATCATCATACAATACATCCACCATCCACGATTTTACCATACGTTTTCCGCTTATGGGAGTATACATTCCTGCTGCAATTCGAGAAGATGAAGCAGTGTTTTCATCATCAATAACCAATACTTTTTTATGTAGTTTAATAAGTTCATTTGCCAATAAACTACCCGCTAAACCTTGGCCTACTATTATTTGGTTGTAATGCTTCATGTTAATTTAATTGTTTTGATAGTAGGTTATTATTGGTATTAGTTTGATTAAATATTTTTTCATGTAAAACATCGGTCATCTAAAAAGAGGGAATGTCTTTATCTTATTCGGGTTTTAATTGTGTATAACATTGGTATTTAGCTTGATAAATTCTCGTCTCTGTTTTTTTAATTCAACAAATCTAATTGAATAAGTTATAATCAAAAAAAAGTTAAATTTGTGGATTATGCTTCATAAAAACATTAGCGAATTATTAGAACACAACCACGGCTATGCATCGGTAATGCATTGGCATGGTATTGATGCGTTTTCGTACTTGCAATTTACATTGGATGAGGTATGTAAAATTAAAAATATTGATGGCAAAAACATGGAGTTGGCGCTGTTAAAAGTTGAGTTTAAGTCTAATAATCCAGATATAGAAAAACTTAAACTTTATGCGCCATCGCGTTTGTGTAATTATTTATTAAACAACCACCACCATTATGCACAGCTTATGTTGCCCGTAATTGAGCATCACATACAACAAGCACAAATTAAATTAAGTGATAGTTATCCGCAGTTACATTTATTAGCTAATATTTTCGACACATTTAAAACAGATTTTTTAAAACATATTGCTTACGAAAACGATAAAGTTTTTCCTTACATCAAAAAACTAGAACGTTATACCATCGCTTTTAACAACTCTATGTTGGTGCAAGTAAAAGATTTTAGCATTAAAGATTTTATCATGAAACACCACCATGATGATGATGAAATGCGCAACATTAGGGTGTTGTTAAAAAATTATGCAACCGATAAACGTGATGCGCTTGCTTACAAAGTATTGATGGATGAGCTAAAATCTTTTGAAATTGACTTAAAAGGTCATAGTCAAATTGAAGAAGAAATTTTAGTTCCTATGGCCTACCGCATGGAGCAAAAGTTATATAAAAAACTGGATGATTTAGTGAAGTTGAATTAATACATTTACTTTTCAAACATATCATTTCGACATACCTTTTACAATAAAATTATTGTAGTGAACTATCAACAAACATTAGATTATTTATTCAGCCAATTGCCCATGTTTACCCGTATTGGTGCGGCTGCCTATAAAAACAACTTAACAAATACCATAGCGTTATGTAAGTTGTTAAAATATCCTCAAAGCCAATTCGAGTCTATTCATATTGCAGGTACAAATGGCAAAGGTTCTACAGCGCACATGTTGGCAAGTGTATTACAAGAAGCCGAGTTTAAAGTTGGTTTATATACCTCACCTCATTTAAAAGATTTTAGAGAACGTATTAAGATAAACGGACAGCCCATACCAGAGCAGTTTGTGGTTGATTTTGTTGAACAGTATAAAGCAGATTTTGATGAAATTAAGCCCTCGTTTTTTGAGTGGACGGTGGCTTTATGCTTTCATTATTTTGCATTAGAAAAAGTTGATGTTGCCATAATAGAAACAGGGTTAGGTGGCAGATTAGACTCTACCAATGTGATAACTCCCGAGTTAAGTGTAATAACCAATATTGGATGGGATCACATGGATTTATTGGGCGATAATTTACAAAAAATTGCTGCAGAAAAAGCTGGAATTATTAAAGGTGGAGTACCTGTTGTAATTGGAGAGTATCAACCAGAAACTTGGCCTGTATTTGAGTACGCTGCTGATGTAAAAGAAAGTCCAATTGTATTAGCATCCGAAACGGTAGAGTTAAAAAACATCAACCAAAATAACGATTTTTTAGCTGCCGATATTTGGTACAACGACAAACCTTTTTTAAGGCAATTAAAATGCGATTTAACTGGAGATTACCAAATAAATAATATAAAAACTGCAATCACAGCAATTGTTGAGTTAAAAGAAATTGGCTTCGAAATTCCATACGAAGCGATAATGCTTGGCATGGGTAAAGTTGTTGAAAATACTGGATTGATGGGGCGCTGGCAGGTTTTACAACAACAGCCTTTATTGGTTGTTGATACTGGTCATAATGTTAATGGTATTGAATATGTATTGGCTCAAATTAAAAATCAAACATTTGATAAATTACATTTTGTAATAGGTATGGTAAGCGATAAAGATATTAGTAAAGTGCTAAGCATGTTGCCACAAGAGGCTACCTATTATTTTACCAATGCCAACATTCCAAGAGCTATGCCTGCTGCGCAACTTGCCACCGAGGCTGCTGTCTATAATCTAAATGGCAAGGTTTATGCAACTGTAAATGAAGCTAAACAAGCTGCTTTAAAACAAGCATCAATTACTGATATGATTTTTATTGGTGGAAGTACTTTTATTGTTGCCGAAGCATTGTAACTTTACCAACTTAATTATTCAACAAAAATGAAGAACCTATTTTTAATATTTACCTTGTTTTTTGGTACCGTTTTATTTGCTCAACAAGATAGCATTAATCCAGAGCGAGTAACTTATGAGTTTTATAAAGCAAAAACCATCATACATATTAATAATGAAGGCAGTGTTTATCCTGAGATTAAAGACGGTAATATGGTGGTTTTTCAATACAATAAACATCATGCCGAAAACCCAATGATATCTGATGATGAATTGCATGAGAGTTTAATGTTTGAAGTGGATTCTACTTGGCGAAACTTTGTATTTAAAAAGAAAATGGCGCTTAGCAAAGCAACCTATCAATTGGGGTGTTTTTGTATTGGGCGTGGTTATCATATTATTGATGGTGGTACTATACGCGGAAAAAAGTTGGCCAATGGCAATTATTACATCACAGCCGATGTTTACATTAAATTTGAAACTGGCGTAAAAAAGAAAATTAAATTTAAAGGCGAATTTAAACCAGTAAATGCAGGTTAATATTTATACAGATGGAGCTGCTAGAGGTAACCCTGGTCCTGGAGGATATGGTGCGGTTTTGATAGCAGGCCAACATTATAAAGAACTTTCTGGAGGATACAGAAAAACAACCAATAACCGTATGGAACTGTTGGCTGTGATAAAGGCATTAGAGGCCATGAAACTTGATGGGGTAAAAATTACCATCTATACCGATAGTAAATATGTGTGCGATTCTGTTACTAAAGGATGGGTTTTTAATTGGCACAGAACCGGATTTAAGGGTAAAAAAAATGCTGATTTATGGGTGCAGTTTTTACGCTTATACCCTAAAAATAAAATTACATTTACTTGGGTTAAAGGCCACGCAGGTCATAAAGAAAACGAAAGGTGTGATGTTTTAGCAACACAGGCAGCCGATAACACCAATCAATTATTAGTTGATGAAGGATTTGAAAGTGGCTTGTTTAATAATAATGCCAATCCTTCCACTGGCCTTTTTACTTAGCATTTTGTTTACATTTAGTAATGTAATTTTTTTGTCTGATTGCTTCATTAATTAAATTTTAAGAAAAATATACTTGCGTTACTGATAATTGTCAGTATATTTACAATATCAAAATAAACCAACTCAGCATAAATATAAAGCTATAGAAAACACTCTACACTAATTTATTAAGTACCATTCAATTATTATTAACCCTAATTTTTTAGGCCATGAAAAACGTACAACAGATTAGTGACCAAGAGTTGGTTCACGATTACATTAAAGGAAATGAAGCTTGCCTTGGGCATCTTTTAAAACGCCATCAGCGCAGTATTTTTAGTGCCATTTATTTATTGGTAAAAAACAGGGCATTGGCCGAAGACATTTTTCAAGAAACTTTTATTAAAATTATTCACACACTTAGGCAGGGTAATTATAACGAAGAGGGAAAATTTGGCCCTTGGGCGGTGCGCATTGGCCGCAACCTCACCATTGATTATATACGTAAACAAAAACGTAATGTAACCATTACCGATACCGATGGAAACGATATTTTAAGCTACATACAAATTGCTGAAGAGAGTCGTGAGGACAAGTTAATACAATACCAAACCGAACAAAATATTAAAGAGTTGGTTAAACGTTTGCCAGACGAGCAGCGAGAGGTTTTAATTATGCGTCATTGGGGCGATATGAGCTTTAAAGAAATTGCAGATAAAACAGGTGTAAGTATTAATACTGCTTTGGGCCGTATGCGTTATGCGCTTAGTAATTTGCGCAAAATGATGGAAAATCAAACAGTTAAAATGTAGTATGCTGTTTTTTAGTGGTTTGTGTTTTGTTAGGTTTGATTTACAATAAATCAACTTAGGCTGCGTTTTATTATCAAACATTAATAAAAATAAGGCCTATGCCATCAAAATCTACACCTAACCAATTACTAGCTTTACTTTACAACGAACTTACGCCAACTGCTAAAAACAGTATTTTGTCTCAGTTAAAAAATGATGTTGAATTGCAACAAAATTTAAATGATTACGCTGAAACAATTGGTTTTTTAAACAAAGCAGAGCTTGATGCTGATCCAACATCCATCGAAATTATTATGGAATATTCGGCAAAGTCAAAAGAATTAGAACATGCGTAGTTGTTAAAAAATTATTTGTTGTTTACACAAATTCACCACCCTGTATACTATGTGTGCAGGGTGTTTTGTTTTAGGGCGATGTTCTATTAATTATAATTCGTTGTAGATTTTTTTATGAATAGTTGTTTTTGTCGTATAAATATTTTTATTTTGTACGTGTAAAATAAGCATACTCATGGATACCAAAATAACACTCAGCTTTGATGCAGATATAATTGATAAAGCAAAAAAATTTGCTGATAAGCACAATATGAGTTTATCGCGTTTAACAGAGTATATCTATCAGCAGCTTACTGTTAAAAATTATACTTCACTCGAAGATTTACCCATTAGCGATTGGGTTAATACAGTTGCCGAAGGAGCCGTTGAATACAAGCGCAAAAAAACACCTCGCTCAGAAATGAAGTCGGAGTATTACAATTCGCGTAAAAAATAATGAGGCTATTTTTAGATGCCAATATTTTGGTAGCAGTGCTTAATAAAGAAATTCCTGTTTACAATTATGCTGCACGAATATTAAGTTTATCAACTCACCCGCGTTTTACCTTATATACCTCGCCAATTGCATTGGCAATTGCATTTTATTTTGCGCAAAAAAAGTGTGGTGCGGTAATGGCTAAAAGTAAAATAGATCTATTAAGTAATTATATTGAGATTGCAGAATCAAACAAACAATGTGTAATTAATACGCTTGCAAATAAACGTATTTCTGATTTTGAAGATGGTTTGCAATATTATGCTGCCGAAAATATTGGGTGTGATGTAATAATTACAGAAGATACAGCTGATTTTTCGTTTAGTAGCATTGAAGTACACAATAGTCTAGATTTTTTAAGTAAATACCTCAAAAACATACAATCAAAGTAGTTTAGTTTTGATTTAGTTTTATAGTGTTTACATCACTAATTACACCATATTTTATTACATATTTCTTTAAGAAAATACGAGAGTATTTTGTTTCTTTGTTGTGCAATGAGATTTCTTTTAATTCTATTATTTTCAATTCCGTTTATAGCGCATAACCGTGTTTTATTAAACCAACAAAAAGCCCCAAACGATAAACCTACCATTAGTTTTACTTTTGATGATGGAAAAACCAGCGATTTAGGTGGTTATAAACTTGCCGATTGGCATGGCCGAATTTTAAAAACATTAGATAAGCACCATATAAAAGCGGTGATGTTTGTTTCGGGCCACAATAAAAAATCGGTAAATGGAAAGTATGTTTTATCAACTTGGAATAATGCCGGACATTTTTTGGCAAACCACACTTTAAATCATCCTAATTTTAATAACGATGAAGTTACATTGGCACAATATCAAAATGAGTTATTAGCCAACGAATTGGTAATTAAACAATACAGTAACTTTATAAAATTATTTAGATATCCATATTTAAAAGAGGGTAATACTCCTGAAAAAGTTAATGGATTTAGAACATTTTTAAAACAACACGGCTACAAAGTAGGAGCGGTTACTATTGATAATTCTGACTGGTACATTGATTGGCGTTTACGAAATAGACTAACTGAAAATCCGCAGGCAGATATTATCGAATTTAAAAAATATTACATCAACCATCTATACGAGAAGGCGGTTTTTTACGATTCAATTTCAATTGTTTTAACTGGCCGACACATTAATCATTCTTTATTGTTGCACCATAATTTGGTAGCAGGTTTGTTTTTAGATGATGTTATTATGCACTTTAAAGCCAATGGATGGCAAGTAGTTGATGCTAACACCGCGTTTAACGACCCAATTTATAATACAGTTACAACTACTGTTCCTGCTGGCGAAAGCTTAACTTGGTCTATGGCGAAACAATCGGGTAAGTTTGAAAAATTGTTAAGATATCCGGCAGAAGGTGATCAATACGAAAAAGAAAAAATGGATTTATTGGGATTGTAACTTAGCCAAAATCAAACCATATATTTTTAATAGAACTCAATCAATTTATTTGCATATTTGTTATCCTCTAAGTGTACATCAAACCAAAACATATAACAGCAACTTTTTCATTAGCAGCATTGTTGCTTATCAGTTTTTTTAATTTGTTTTGTGGTGATGGTTCAAAAACAGCATCAACCCAAACATACTTAAACCATATCGACACAGTTAAATATGTTGGTATGGAAACTTGTCGCAGTTGCCATAACGATATCTATAAAACCTTTATAGAAACCGGTATGGGGCAATCGTTTAATGTGGCCAACAAACAAAAATCAGTTGCTAAATTTGGTAAACATCAATTGGTGCATGATAAGTTTAATAACCTAAGTTATTATCCATATTTTTTAAACGATACCATGTACATAATGGAGTTTAGGCTTGATGGAAAAGATACTATACATAAACGAATAGAAAGGGTAGATTATATTGTTGGAAGTGGTCAACATACTAACTCGCACATGATGCAGGTTAATGGTTTTGTTTATCAATTACCGTTAACTTGGTACGCACAAAAAGGAAAATGGGATTTACCGCCAGGGTTTGAAAATGGACAAAATGTACGTTTTAATAGGGCAATAGGATTAGAGTGTATGAGTTGCCATAATGCAATGCCAAATATAGCAGAAAACAGCACCAATAAGTTTATCACCATACCTAAAGGAATTGATTGCGAAAGGTGCCATGGTCCAGGCGAATTGCATGTAAAAGAAAAACTTGCAGGCCATTTTGTAGACACAGCTACACAAGTTGATTATACGATTGTAAACCCTAAAAAACTTTCGTGGGATTTGCAAATTGATGTTTGCCAACGATGCCATTTGCAAGGTAATGCAGTACTAAAAAACGATAAAAATTTTACAGATTTTAGGCCAGGCCAAAAACTAGGCGATTTTATTGATGTGTACATGCCCAAATACAAAGGTGGCGAAGATGAATTTATAATGGCCTCTCATGCGCAACGTTTACAAATGAGTAAGTGTTACATTAATGAAGGACAACACACCAATAAATTTACGTGTATTAGCTGCCATAACCCACATGTAAGTGTTAAGGTAACAGGCAAACAAGTGTTTAATAATAGTTGTAACTCGTGCCATAGTGTGCAACAAAAAAATTATTGTACCGAAAAACCGGCCAAACTTATTGCTTCAGATAATAACTGTGTAAGTTGCCACATGCCTAAGTCGGGTACAATTGATATACCGCATGTAACTGTTACCGACCATTGGATAAAAATTCCTGCAACAGTTAAAGCCAAACAGGATATTAAAGATTTTGCTGGAATATATTGTATAAACAATAAACTAAGTGATAACGAAACAAAAGGTAAGGCATACATTACTTACTTTGAGAAATTTAGTGGTGAAAAATCTTCAATAGATAGTGCTGAAAAATATTTGAATTTAAATGACAATAATGCGAGTAACATAGATGCTTTAATTCATTTGTGGTATGTAAAAAAAGATTACCCAAGCATACTTAAATCTGCTGCAACCTTAAATCCTTCTCAACAAACAAAACCGTGGCTTTGTTACCGTATTGGTAGGGCTTATGTAAATAATAACAATTTAAATTTAGCAGAAGCTTGGTATAAAAAAGCAGTTGAACTTGCTAGCGAAAACTTAGATTTTTTAAATGCTTTAGGAGCATTGTATGTTCAACAAAACAATGATGAAAAGGCCATTAATATTTTAGAAAGTAGTATTGCCAAAAATCCTAAACAAGCAGAGCCTTATACTAATTTAGGTTTTGTATATGCAAAGCAACAAGCCTATAATAAAGCATTGGGTTATTATGATAAAGCATTAGCACTAAGCCCTGATTTTGAACAAGCATTGCTTAATAAAGCAGGTGTTTTAAATGCAACAGGACAAAAAGATGCTTGTAAAAAAGTATTACAACAAATTATTAAGTTAAATCCCAATAACTTAATGGTAAAACAATTGCTTCTTGAACTTTAGCTAAACATCAAGCAAAAATATTATGTTCGCAATCATATTATGAGCTCGGCTAAAAAAGGCAAATCAAATAAAAACAGAACAGTTTTGTACATTGTGTTATCAGTAACTTTACTGTTAACTATTACTGCCGCTATTAAAATTTACGAAGATGTGTTTGCGGGGAATATCAATTTAGAAGAAAATAAAAAGGACTATATTTTTGTTTATACTAATAAATCATTTGCAGAAAATGCGGTGGCCATATATGCAACTGGATTATTAAATAATACCAATGCTTTTGAACGATTGGCTAATTTAACTGGCTATGCAGATTTAATAAAACCTGGCCGCTACGAGGTAACTAAAGGCATAAATAATTTAGCATTGTTGCGCCTAATGGTAAGTGGAAAACAAACACCATTGGATGTAACTTTTAAATATGCACAACGCAAGCAAGATTTGGTTTCGTTTTGGGCTTCAAAACTTGAGGTAGATAGCAATGAAATGTTGAATTTATTAAACGACTCTGCCTATTGTGCAAGTTTAGGTTTTGATACAGAAAACATTGTTTCGTTATTTATTCCGAATACGTATAATTTTTATTGGAACACATCAGCACAAAAATTAATTAAACGGATGGAGCAAGAGTATGTTGCTTTTTGGGATGCCAATAGAACTGGAAAATTAGATAGGATAAAGCTAACTAAAATGGAAGTAAGTGTGCTTGCATCAATAGTTCAAAAAGAAACCTACCAAAAAGACGAAATGACATTGGTAGCCGGAGCATATTTAAATAGGATAAAGATTGGTATGCCTTTGCAAGCCGACCCAACTATTATTTTTGCTTTAAACAACAATAATATAAAACGAGTAACAGGCGAAATGTTAAAAGCTGAATCGCCATATAATACCTATAAATACAAAGGTTTGCCGCCAGGGCCCATTTGTGTACCAAGTAAGGTTAGTATTGATGCAGTTTTAAATTTCACAAGTCATAATTATATTTACTTTTGTGCTAAGGAAGATTTTAGTGGTTACCACAACTTTGCTGCTAATTTTGCACAGCATCAAATTAATGCTCGCAAATATCAACGCGAGCTAAATAAAAGAGGGGTGAGATAATTTGGTTTGAAACTTTTGGTAAGTAATATTTTTATTAATTAAAATATAAATTGAAAAGACACATCGCATTTTTTTTAAGGTACATTGGTTTTTGGATGATTGTTTTCGCCATCATGCGATTTATGTTCATCATGTTTAATGGTAAAATTGCATCAACAATGCCTTTTAAGGAGCTATGTATGTCGTTTGTTCATGGCTTACAGTTAGATTTATCTGCAACGGGTTATTTATGTGTTATACCATTTTTTTTATGGTTATTGGCTCAATACTTTCCTGTCAAATGGCTTGATTATGTGTTCTCCTTTTATAACACAATTGTAATTCTAATTGTATTTTCACTTACATTAGTTGATGCACAATTATATGAATTTTGGGGGCAAAAATTAAACGCTTATGCTTCTTCATTTGCTAAATTTCCAAAGGAAATGTTTAGTTTTAGCAGCGGGGTTTCTTGGGGTAAATTGGTATTTTTTGTTGTTATTTTCCCGTTTTTAATTAAAATAATTCATGATAATTTACCGCTTAAATATAAACATTTAAACGGACAGGTTAAAGTTTGGCTAGCTCCAATAATATTTGTAGTAGCAAGTGCATTAACCTTTTTAATGATACGCGGGAGTATAGGAATGTCGCCCATTAACCAAAGTTTTGCATACTATAGTGATAAACCTTTTTTAAATCATTGTGCTGTAAATACTACTTGGAATTTTATTGCATCGCTAACGGATAATACTGAGGATGAGAAAAAAAATCCATACAGCTTTATGCCAAATAATGAGGCAGAAAAAATTGTTGAAAATTTAATTCCTACTTCAAATTATCAAAGTTCGTTTAAGTTATCATATCAAACCACCCCTGATATTTTAATTATAATTTTGGAGGGCTGGACTGCAGATGTTGTGGGTTTTACAGGGGGTGATGCTAGTGTTTCCCCAAATTTAAATGCATTAGCAAATGAAGGATTGACTTATGTTAATTTTTACGCAAATGGAAATAGAACTGATAAAGGATTAGCATCAATAATTAGTGCACAGCCATCGTTAGCTAAAAGTTCGATAATAAATAAATTACAAAAGTTTAGCAACATGCCTGCATTGCCAATTGCACTTGCATCGCTTGGTTACAATAGTAAGTTTGTATATGGTGGCGAGGCAGAGTTTGCAAACATGAAAGCTTTTTGGATAAATAGTGGCTATAAAAATATCATAGATATACATGATTTTGATAAAGCAATAATGCCCGAAAGTTGGGGCGTACAAGACGATGAATTGTACAGTAAATTATTGTTAGAGTTTGAGAAAACTACTTTGCCAAGGTTTGTAACTGCTTTAACATTAAGTAGCCACGAGCCTTATAAAGTGCCACACACAAGTCAATTTACTGGAACTAATCAAGGCGAGTTGTATAAAAATTCTGTTCATTATGCAGATAAGTGTTTGGGTGATTTTATGGCACAAGCCAAACAACAACCTTGGTACAACAACACATTGATTTTTATTTTACCCGACCACGCACATCAAGAACCATTAAATAGATTGCCTTATGAACCTGCCCGTTTTCATATTCCTTTATTAATTACTGGTGGTGCTTTATATAGTAACCTTGAAGGGATACAAGTTACTAAAGTGGGCCAGCAAACAGATTTAGCACCAAGTATTTTAGCACAATTAGGAGTTAAAAATAATCCATTTAATTGGGGTGCAAACTTGTTTGATACAATTGTGGATGGTATTGCATCATATACTTTTGATGACGGCATTGGTTTAATTACCAAAAATGGTTACGTTGTTTTTGATCAACAATCTAAAAGAACAATTATGTTTAAAGGGGCTGATAGTTTAAAATTGGTGGACCAAGCCAAGGCATATCAACAAACTTATTACAACGAATATTTAGCACGATGAGTTTAAACAATTCGAGGTTGTTGCCACTAAAAAACAAAGAATTTAAATTGTTTTTAACAACACGTGCTAGCTTAACAATTGCATTACAAATACAGGCGGTAATTGCAGGTTGGCATATTTATAAACTCACTGGCGACCCGTTATCTTTAGGGTTGATTGGGTTGGCAGAAGCTATTCCGGCAATTAGTATTGCCTTATACGCTGGGCATGTTGCCGATATAAGCAGCAAGCGAAAAATATTGGTAAATAGTTTATTGATGTTGATGTTTTGTTCGGTTGGGTTAACAGCAGTAAGTAGCGATTTATTTGTGTTTGGGTTTTCTGAAAGTTGGAGTGTAAATGCCATGTATATGTTTATTTTTATTAGTGGCTTTGCACGCGGATTTTATGCTCCAGCCGGATTTAGTTTTATCGTTCAATTAGTTGAAAAACAACAGCTGGTTACTGCATCAACCTTAAATAGCAGTGTGTGGCAAATGGCCGCAATTTTGGGCCCAGCATTGGGTGGCGCACTATATGCATTGGTTGGAATTACCTATACCTTTTTTGTTGTATTGTTTTTTACTTTAATTGCGTTAACCGCATTACTCAATATTAAACCAAAGCCTATTGCAAGTAAAATGGGGGCAGAAACAATAAGCTTTAGATTAAAAGAAGGACTTAGGTTTGTGTTTAATAATAAGGTAGTTTTAAGTGCCATTAGCCTCGATTTATTTGCGGTGTTATTTGGTGGTGCAGTTGCACTTTTACCTGTTTTTGCTAAAGAAATTTTAGCTGTTGGTCCGCAAGGTTTAGGCTTATTACGTGCAGCACCATCGCTTGGAGCAAGCATTACCATGATTTGGTTATCGATGCGCTCGCCAATTGAAAAGCCTGGAATTGTATTATTGTTTTGTGTAGCTGCTTTTGGATTAAGTATGATTGGTTTTGCATTAAGTACTTCGTTTTACTTATCTATATTTATGTTGTTTTTAAGTGGCGCTTTTGATAGTGTTAGTGTAATAATACGAGGCAATATTTTACAACTGCAAACACCAGATGAAATGCGTGGGAGAGTATCTGCAGTAAATTCTATGTTTATAGGTTCATCAAACGAAATTGGCTCGTTTGAAAGTGGCGTGGCTGCAAAATTATTGGGTACTGTTCCTTCGGTTGTATTTGGAGGATGTGTTACCCTTTTAGTAGTAGGGATTACTAGTATTAAAGCTCCGCAACTAAAACGGTTTAAATACTAACGCTTTTAATTAACTTATTGGCTTCTTATAACTTTTGCAAAAATAACTAATAGCACACTCTGGGCATTTTGGGTTACGAGCTAAACAAACATACCTGCCATGCAAAATCAACCAATGGTGTGCACGTGCAATATATTGTTCTGGTATATGTTTTACCAATTGTTCTTCGGTTTGTTTTGGTGTTTTAGCATTAAGTGTTAAACCTAGTCGGGCACTTACTCTAAATACATGCGTATCAACCGCCATTGCAGGTTTGTCAAACACTACAGACGCAATTACATTAGCAGTTTTTCTACCAACACCTGGTAGTTTAATTAATTCGTTTATGTCTGATGGAATTTCGCTATTAAAATCATTTACCAACATTTTCGCCATTCCAATAAGGTGTTTTGCTTTATTATTTGGGTAACTAATGCTACGCATAAGTGGAAATAAATCATCAAAAGTGGTTTCCGCTAAAAGTTCAACGGCAGGGTATTGATTAAATATTTGAGGCGTAACTAAATTTACTCGTTTATCAGTGCATTGGGCTGATAAAATTACAGCAACTAATAATTGATAAGGATTTTCGTAATAAAGCTCGGTTTCAGCTTCGGGCTGGTTTATACTAAAATAGGTAATAAAGTGCTCAAATCTTTCTTTGCGTGTCATAAAATCAAAAGTACGTATAAGTAATATTAGATTATATTAAAACTAAAATGATTGTTGAGGCTTGTGCCGTTTGCTTAAATCAATCATCAACATAAATTATAGCATGACTTATGTTCTATGATTTTTGATTATAAAGAATCAACTTTGTTGGAGTTATTTAATAAAACCTTTAGCAACCAAATAAGGTACAATAAGCCAAAGTAAACCTTTAATTAAAAAGAAAAAGAAACCCATCCAACCCATGCGCTTAAGCACAGACACAAAGCTTTTACGCTGTTGATGAGGAACAGGGCATTCTAGTGGTTTATCTTTAGTTTGTTCAGTAATTGGACACATATTTGCTAAATATGGCACAATGTTAAGGTTATATATTAGGAATTACAACCTGTAAAAAAGTTCTTACACAATTAATACAAAACAATATGAAAAAAGGAATGAATCAAATTGGATTAGATGTTACAAAAGCAAAAAATGTAGCAGATGAGTTAAATTTATTATTGGCTAATTACCAATTGTTTTACATGAACACTAGGGGTTTTCATTGGAATATTAAGGGTGATAACTTTTTTGAACTGCATGTGAAGTTTGAGGAGTTATACACTAATTTAGAAATGAAAATTGATGAGGTGGCTGAACGTATTTTAACATTGGGTTACACACCTACCCACACTTTTACCGATTACCTTAAATCAGCAAAAATTAAAGAGCAAAAAGGCATTACAGAAGGTAAAAAAGGAGTAGCTTATATTTTAGAGTCGTTTTCGGTAATTATTGGCAAACAAAGAGATATTTTAGAACTTTCTGAAAAAGCAAATGATGAAGGCACGAATAGTTTAATGAGCACCTACATTAGCGAACAAGAAAAATTAGTTTGGATGTACACTTCTTATATGGGAAGATAAAGCATTGATTGTTTTGAATTTCGGATTATTAAGGTAATATTTGATTGTCCGTATGATACGAACAAGCTTCTACTTTATGTAGCAGTTGAAACAGAAAAAGCCGAGCAAGTAATTTTGCCCGGCTTTTGTTTTTTAGTGGATGAAGTGAGTTGTTACCTGAAATTTGAGGTTTAAACTGATGAAAAACAAGTAATTTTATACAGTATTAATGCTGTTGAGTTTCAACTAATTTCTAATACAGGCTGAGCGAAGATTTAACAATAGCATTTGTTGATATGATAATGAACTGTTGACTATTCTTTTTTTAGTCTACAGTTAGTTCACCAAGCATATTCAGAGCCGCTGTCTGAGCGCAGCCATAGACATCGGCTAAAAAAGTTAACTTTACATTAACATAAAAATAGTAATGTTGTAGTTGGATGATTCAATATTTTAAAACAGTTAACGGACGGTTATTACAGATTGAGCAAGTTGAAAAAGATTGCTGGATTAATGTAATTGCGCCAACACCGGCCGAAATTGATTTTTTAAGTCAGAAATTACTTATTACCCCAGATTTAATTATTGATCCGCTAGATGCTGATGAGAACCCACGAGTTGAACAACATAAAAATTGTATGTTAATTGTGTGCAGGGTTCCGTTAGAAATTGGTTTTGAAAACGATTTGCCTTATATAACATTACCTTTAGGTATTATACTTAAACGCGATATCATTATTACAGTATCAAGTAAACAAACCGAAATTACCCAAAAATTTGTTGAACAAAGAGTACGCTCACTTAATGTGCAATACCGCGATAGAATGGTGTTACAATTATTTTTACGCGCATCTATTTTGTACTTAAAGTATCTAAAAAACATCAACAATAAAGCAGACGAGATACAAATTACCTTGCACAAATCAACCCGAAATAGAGAGTTGGTGCAATTGCTTAACCTCGAAAAAAGTTTGGTGTATTTTAATACATCACTAAAAAGTAATGAGTTAATGATGATGCGTTTGCAGCAACTTAGTTTTATGACTAACCTAAAATTAACTGAACGCGAGCTGATTGATGATGTAGTAATTGAAACTAAACAAGCCATAGAAATGGCTAAAATATACAGCAACATTCTAGGAAATATGATGGGGGCGCACTCCTCAATTATTTCAAACAATTTAAACATTACCATAAGGTTTTTAACCTCTGTTACCATTATTTTATCAATACCAATTTTAATTGCAAGCTTGTATGGTATGAATGTACACGTGCCATTAGAAGAAAATCCTTATGCATTTTGGATTATTATGTTTGTTGCCATTTTGCTTTCTAGTATTGGTGTTTTATACTTCCGTAAAAAGAATTTATTCTAAGTTCCTTCTCCTTCTTCTTTTTTAAAATTTAAACTGTATATCCGTAAGCTTACCAGTAAAGTTTTTGCCGAAGATTTGGTATCAGAGTTCCGCAGAAAAAATAAAGAGGAGTTTGTTCGCAAAATTAGGAGTTCTGAGAAATCGGAAGCAGAGTTGATTCCTTCGGAACTTTTAGATTTCACGGATCACATTTAAAAAGTGGTGAGTTATTAAAACTTAATGTTAGTATTATTAAACCCAAAATAATGACTCTCTATCATGGGGCAGCTGCCCCATTCCGAAGCTTCGGAACCGCCTAACTATTTTAACTCCTTAATTTCCATTGCTTTTTTGCCTCGTTGAATGCAAAGCATTTGCCTTGATGCAAAAAGTTAGCAAAAAAATCAAGGCTTCTGAGCATTTTACTACAATCTACAGCGTATGTTTTTGCCACGCAACCCAAGCCGCTGCGCTTCTGGGTTACTTACTAAGCCCAACCCACAAAACATCCTCTTTGATTGTCAGGTAAAATTCTCAGATGCCGTATATGAGTCATTCAAACCCATGCAAAAAATCAATGTTATTGTTTGATGAAAATTAAGAGGGACTAGGGTGCGGCTGGTGTCCACGAATTGTGTGAAATTTGACTGCATCGGCCCAAGAGGCGTTGGCATGTGCGCCAAGATGTAGGTCAAATTTGGTATTCGTGGGGGGCTTTTTGGTTACTTTTTAACTCGTTAATTTCTATTGTTTTTTTGCCTCGTTGAATGCTACGCATTTGCCCAAACAAATATTTATATTCAACGAAGCCTTTGAAAAAAGGTTATAAACCCTGAGTTAAAAAGTGACAAAAGAAAAACGTGAATTATTCTATTACGAAAATCATAGTTATTAAAATGAATTACTCTCCACAAAATTATTGTGAGCCGATTTCACAAGGTTTGAAATTAAGCTTAACGACTAGTATTTACTGAATAGTGGTAACCTTGCGGATATACAGTAATTTAAATGTTGATAATGACTGTTTAATTTAAGTTATACAGTTCTGTTATTGCTGAATTTTTTCCATTTATTTGTAATTAGTCTAAATAAAAATTACTTTTGCTGCGTTATAAAATTACGTGAATATGGAATTGATAAATAAATACAAAAGAGGTGTTTTTGCATTTATAATAGTGTTACTGTTTATGCCCATTGGCCATGCATTAATGATTTTAAATGAAGGCATTTTTGAACATAACAAATTTATAGGAGCATTTGTAATAGGCCTAATTGGGGCTATTAGTTTAGTTTTGGGAATTATTAAAAACCATAACAAAGCTGTAGCTACTTTAATGGGTTTATTGGCTGGTATTTTAGTTTGGACAGGCTGGGTTGAGTTTTCATTTGTTTGGATGGCAGAGAAACTTCAAGTTGCACCGTTAATGGAAGATGGCGAAGTAGCCACAAAACCTGAGTATTTGGTTATGATGTCATCATTGGGATTGTTACTTACCATGTTGTTGTTTTTTGTGTTTAGTAACACCAAGTGTCAGTTTTTTAACTGGTTTCAAAAGATGTTTAAGTTAAAGGCACATATTAATGCTTCGGGCAATAATACCAGGCTTACGGCTCTGCTTACTTTTATAGAAACCATCATGATTTTATGGACGTTTTATATTGTTTTATTATTGGTGTATGATAAAGATATTGCGGGCGACAAACATCCTGCAACTTACATTGTAGCATTTGGTTCATTGTTTTGGTCGTTGTATTTATTTTTAAACCTTATTAAAATAAATAAATACGATTATGCCATTAGGTATGCCGTGCCAACAGTTATTATTTTTTGGAATTTTATAGAAGTAATTGGCCGTTGGAATTTATTTAAAGAAATTTGGGTTCATCCATTTGAACATTGGTTAGAAAACACCATTATATTGGCAATGCTGCTGTTGTTTACTGTTTATTACATAGTAGAAAATTACCGCCAAAAAGAAAAAGTTAGGGTTTGATAATTATAAAGCCATCAAAGCATTATAAACACTATCAATCACTTTGGCCATTCGTTTAATATCAATGGTCGACATTTTATCTGTAATTTGATGATAATTTGCATTGCGGTAAAAAGAAGTATCTGTTATCATTAACGCACTAAATCCAAATTTCCAATAGTTTAAATGATCAGAAAAATCAATGCCAGTTAGTTTTGCTGGTGCTGTAAATTTTTTAGTTCTAATAGTAGCTTTCGATTTGTATTTGCGGGAAAATTTACGGGCAAATTTTCCTGCTCCAAATTTTTTAACCAAGGTAATGTAATTGCCTTTGTTGCCATAAATTACCGATAATATTCCTATTGGATATTCTTGCGATTTTTTTTCGTCTTTAAAATAACCAATCATCTCTAACGAAATCATTCCATAAACATTGGCTTGTTCTGTTACCAATGATTTTGCATGAACATAACTACCCATAAATTCGGTTCTAAAAAAGGGTGGTTCTTCTAGTGTATAAGCAACTAAATCAACTCTATTGCTTAGCGGCTTGTTTTTAAGCATTCGTGCTAATTCTAATAAGCCAATCACACCACTTGCATTGTCATCAGCACCTTCTTGGTTGCCACACACATCATAGTGTGCACCAATAATTATTCGTTTTTTATTGTTGATGCCAAATACAGCAACCACATTTT
>JAGPCI010000163.1 GCA_018058165.1 Bacteroidia bacterium | reverse complement strand
CATTGCAACATTAAAGGGGTTAAAAGTTACAGTAGGGTCTAAATGTAATGGATAAACGCGGTTTTTATCGGTTAACCATGCATAATTAAAAAGTGTGGTTAATGCTATTTTATTGCTTGACAATGGAGCAAAAGTGATCAAACCTTCGCTCATATCACCTTCGGTTTTTATGGCTTCTTGATACGCAACAGGAGCTTGATAATTGGCTCGCCAAACACCTTGGGCATCATATAAATTAACATTGTTGTTTTCTAATTTAACAACCCAGCCTGTTGGAAATTCTATAATATCTTTTATTGCGATATATTTTGTTTGAGCAGGAGCTAGTTTTAACAAGGATGGATTCTCTAGGATTAAATCTGATTTACGACCATCAGATAATTGTGAATACTTTTGACTAAGACCATTGATATTGGTTTGATAGTTTATGCTATTTGCATCAACACGCTCATTACCAAACCCTAACTCTACTTGTTTTAATAAAGTTTTATTGGCATTTATAAAATAAACGCCATTAAATTCTTCAGTAATCTCAGCACCATTTACAATAGTTTTTATAGCGTTTTTATCAAGCTGTTTAGGGTAATACGACTTGAAGCTATTTGTTGTGTTTTGATAATAACCTTCAAGTGTACTACTTGGTTCAATATCGTTTTTAATTTCTTTCCACTCAAAACCTTCTTTGTAATGAATTGATGAAACCGAAAAATAGGCCTTGTAGCGACCTTCATTCAGCAAATAATGTTTTGCCGTTCTTGATCTTAACCCAATTACCTCTTGATTATTTGAAACTTCATTGCTCCATGGGTAAGTATTATTAGTAGCAACTTCTTGACCAAATAAAACTTGGAAAGGAAGTAACATTGCCATTAAAAAACATAGCATAACAATGCCAAGTTTACTTACAAAATAATCTTGTGAAAAGTGTAAATTTTTTTTCATAATCAATAATTAAAAATATAAGTCAATTTTACACATTTAAGTTGAAATTAAATAAATCTGAAATTAAAATAAAATTAAAATATATGACTTTTAAAAGCAGGCAATTTATGAAAAACAAAAAATTAATTTGCTATAAATCAGCGAAATAAATGAACTGCAAAAAGACTGTAATTAAGTAACAGGGAAAACCTTACAATATAATTACATTACTTAGCAAAACGAGGGTCGGTAATAAATTCGTAATCGTCTAAAGTTTTCAAAAAAGCTATTAAATCTAACTTGTCTTGCGCGGATAAATTCAAGCCCCCTTTGGGATGGTTTTTAATAATATTTAAATCTGTTGTTGGGCCAGCTTTTGTTCCACTATTATAAAATTCAATCACCTCTTCGATTGTAGCAAAACGACCATCGTGCATGTAAGGGGCAGTAAACGATAAATTGCGCAAGGATGGGGTTTTAAAAAGTCCCATATCTTCTGCTTTACCAGTAATTGCACCAAGGCCTTTATCAATTGGTAAGGAGTCTAACCCATTATTATTAAATTGAAAATTAGTAAAAAATGGGCTTCTATCATTACCGTGACAATGAAAACAATCACCACGTTCGGTAGTAAATAAATCTAAACCCCTAAGTTCAGAGTCGGTTAATGTGGCCTCTCCACGTTTAACTTTATCAAACTTAGCATTGCCCGAAATTAAGGTACGTTCAAACTGTGCAATTGCAAACATTAGCAACCTGGTGGTAATACTATCGGTTCCAAATGCTTTTTTAAATAAGCTTGGATATTCAGGATGGTTACGTAATTCCTGTTCAAGCTCGGCTAAGTTTTGGTTCATTTCATTATGATCTTCAATGGGTGCTAAAACCTGATTTTCTAAATCTGAAACCCTTCCATCCCAAAATAAACGGTGGGAGGTTTTATTGCTAATTGGCGGTTCCTCAACCCAAGCTACATTAAATAATGGCATAGCATTTCGAGTACCCAAACGGTTACTTACACCAAAACTAATTTTTTTAGAATCGGAAAATGATAAACTGGGTTGATGGCATGATGCACATGAAATGGTATTGTCTGAAGAAAGGATATTATCGTAAAATAATTTTTTTCCTAATGCAATTCCTTCAACTGTTAATGGGTTTTGGGTTGAAGAGTTAAGGCGGGGCCAAAGTAACCCTGTTGGATAAGTAATGGTGTACGGAGTTGGTTTACCACTATCTATAATTGTTTTTTTTTCAATGGGCGGCATAAGTTCATCGTTAGACTTACAGCCAATCAACCAAAAAAATGCCAACACTACCAAAGTGAAACTAGCCCTGATATCCATTTTTTTAAATGAAATTAATTAAAACTTGTTAAAGAAAATGCACCTGTTGTAATATTCTCTTTTAACATTTGTGCACTTGGATGATCGGCACTATGCATAACAGAGTTAACATCATCAAGCTTATAATTATTTGGTGTTACAAATACATCGGCAACATTAAAATTAATTATCGCTGTGGCAGAGCCTTCGGCAGCAACTGTGGCATCAATAGGAAACTCTATAGTTACTAAATTATCATCACCACCCATATCAACAGTTAAAGGTTTATCGCCATTAAACTTGCCTTGTAAACGGATAAAAATATATCCAGTTGCCCAACTCCAAAACATGCCATTTGAAGGATTTAAATCGCCCTCTTGCGCACCAGTGCTATTGGCTACTTTATCAACGCCAACAAAAAACTTTAATTTGGTATAATTACCTGCTGGCAAATTTGGTATTACTAATTTTTTTGAAGATTCGAATTTAAAATCAACCAAATTATAATTACCTAGATTAACCCAAGTACCACTGCTATTTTGTAAAGAAACATTGCTTATGTAATATAATAAATTAGAAAATTTAATGGTATCATTTAACGAATTTACCAAGCTGGTGTCTAACTGAAACGGTTGGCCATTAAATGTATGTGTAAAGTTAACATTTAAGTTACCTTTTGCAACAACAGGGGTTGGCACAACTTTATCGTCTTCACACGAACTTAGTGTGATGCCGAACAAAAAAGCTACAAACAATATTTTTTTCATACCTTGATGGACTTTATTAATCAAATTTAGTTAATTAGCGGCACTTTAAATACTTAAAAATTACTTTATGGCAAGTTTTGATATAGTAAACAAAATAGATTTACAAAAAATAGACAATGCGGTAAATACCGCAATAAAAGAATTGGTAAACAGGTACGATTTAAAGGATGAAGATTGCGAGATAGAAATAGATAAAAAGGGGAAACTTTTAAAACTAAAAGCTAAACAAGAAATGGCTTTACAAAGTTTAATTGATATTATTTTAAGTAAGTTTACCAAACAGCAATTAGACCCACGAATTTTGGATTTAAGCAAGGAGGCTTCGCCAAGTGGAAAACACATGAACCAAACCTTACCTATTAAAGAAGGCATTGATAAAGAAACGGCAAAAAAAGTATTGAGTTTTATAAAAGATAGCAAGCTAAAAGTGCAAGCAAGTATTATGGACGACCAAGTGCGCGTAACAAGCAAAAGCCTTGACGAATTGCAGGCTACAATGGCAATAATTAGGGGCCACGATTTTGAAGTTCCTTTGCAGTTTGATAATATGCGTAGCTAAAATTGTTGCAATAATTTATATACAATTAAAACTAAATTACATCCACCCTTTGCGTTTAAACCACGTATAAATAGCTACCGTTACCAATATCATTAAACCCAAAACAGCGGGATAACCAAGCGGTTGTTTTAACTCGGGCATAAATTCAAAATTCATTCCGTACAGGCCAACTATAAATGTGGTTGGTAAAAAAAACGCAGTAAAAACTGTTAAAGTTCTCATCACTTCATTGTTTCGTTGTGATGAAATGGAAAGGTAAATGTTTAGTAAGTTGTTAATGTCTTCGTGGTTTGACTCTACTATTGTATCAACTTTTACATAATAATCCTTTAAATCTTGAAGCACAGGTTTAGACTTTTGAGCACTACTTAACGGGGCTAAATGATGCAATATTTCTGACGACAAGTTTGACAACTTGCGCAGTAAATAAACTTGCCGTTTTATTGCATATAAGTTTTTAAGTAAATCAGGTATGCGTTTTTTTAGAAAAATTTTTCCTTCATAGTAATCAATCTCCGACTCAAGTTTACTACTTGGTGCTTCAAAAGTTGATAAAACCGACTTAATAATTTTACATGTTAACTCAAATGCATTTAATGAAAAATTTGTTTCGTATTTTTTAATAAGCGCCTCGTAACTAGGTGAAGGCTTACGATGCACAGTAAGCACCAAATCTTTTTTGTAAAACACGGCAAATTTTCTGCTTATTTCCTGAAAAGTATTGGCATCAATAGTGGCCTCATGATCATAATACCTGCAAATAATAAACTCAAGGTCGTCAAACTGTTCTAACTTAGGTAGATGGTCTGCTTGAAGTACATCTTGAACTGCACTTGGATGAAATTGATACTTTTCGGCCAATTGAATTAAGTCCTCCTCGGTAGGATTTAAGACATCAACCCAAACAAATCCGCTTTCTGTAACCGTTTTAATAATGCGTTGCATAATACCAAATATAGTTTTTTTACTTTATGGTGTATACAAGCTACTAATTACTTTTTGCCAAATGGTATTCAATTAAGGGCGTTTTCCAACTACGTTTGCCAGTATTTACTTTAGCTCCAAGCACATTTAAGATACTGTACAAACCAAAATAAGTACGGTTAATATACAAGGCATGTTGAGAGCCACGTCCTTCTTTAGAGTTTTTAAGTACATCCATTTTACTTAACTCTTCACCTAAAGCATAAATTTTATCTATGTATGTGTTGTCGCCAAAATCAAACTCGTCTTCACTAAATGGTGCACTTAATAGGTTTGTCATCTTCATAAACAATTCCACTATTACTTGTTTGGTGGAAGCACTATCGTTGTTTGAAACAATTTGTTGCTGCAACATTATAGCGGTTAACGATTGCTCATCAAGTGTAATTTCTGGCACAAGCAATGCAAAATAATTTAAATAAAAGTCTTCAGGAATTTCTTTCACACAACCAAAATCAATTACACCTAAGCTTCCGTTTTGTTGCAATAAAAAATTTCCAGGATGCGGATCAGCATGAACAGCGCGTAAAGTATGCACTTGGGTATCGTAAAAATCCCACATTGCTTGTCCTATTTTATTGCGAGTTTCTTGCGAAGGATTAGTTTTTAAGAAGTCGTCTAAATGTTGCCCTTCAAGCCAATCCATGGTAAGAACCCGCTTTGCCGAAAAACCATTGTAATAATTTGTAAATACTAGATTTGGAATTTGTTTGCAAGCATTTGAAATTTGAATACTTCTTTCCAATTCTAACTCATAATCTGTTTCTTCTATTAATTTTGATTCAACCTCTTTTATGTACTTTTCCAATTCATTTTCGTTCATGTTTAACAACCTAAACGCAATTGGTTTTACCATTTTTAAATCGCTTTTAATACTATCAGCCACACCAGGATATTGAATTTTAACGGCCAATAATTTTCCATTAAGTGTTGCCTTGTGTACTTGGCCAATACTAGCAGCATTACTAGCTTTCATCTCAAAAGTATCAAAAATTTCTTGGGGTGATTTGCCAAATGATTTAATAAAAGTTTGCACAATAAGCGGCCCCGATAAAGGAGGTGCACTGTACTGTGCCATTTGAAATTTATTGGTATACTGGCGCGGCAAAATATTTTTTTCCATGCTTAGCATTTGTGCCACTTTTAGTGCGCTACCCTTTAACTCGCTTAATGCATTATAAACATCGGTTGCATTATCTTCATGTAATTCATCTTTTGATAATGAT
>JAGPCI010000162.1 GCA_018058165.1 Bacteroidia bacterium | reverse complement strand
GGGTTTTGTAAGCTCGATAAAGACTTTGTTATAGAAGCCTCAGAGTATGATTTAATAAAGGCTATCCAAAATTGTTTACCCAGTTTTAATGCCTTACGCAATAAGTAGAAGTTAAATATCTACGATAAATCCTTTCCGCTCTTCGCGCATTCTTAGCGTTCTTTGCGGTTAAAAAAACACTCGTCTATTAAATTAGTTTACAAACAATTAACCAACAATTTATTTTTAATGATGTTATATTAACATGCCCTGTGTAATTTGGTATAAATTAATTTTACTATTATGAACCTAAGCAACGAAACATTACAGATGCAGTGGCGAAAATTTAATGGAGAGCGAATTAAAGCCAACATTGTAGATGAAGTAGAACGGTTAATTATTAACGAAACAGAAAAAGGCAATAAACTTAAAGTGTGCATTGGCACCGACTCGCAGGTTACGGGTAACAGTACAGAATTTGCCACAGTAATTGTTTTTGTTAGGCAAAAAAAAGGAGGTTTTATGCTAATTAGTAGCGAAAAAACTACCCGAAAAATGAGCATCAAAGAGCGTATGTTATTAGAAGTATCCAAGTCGATTGATATTGCATACCAACTGTGCGATTTGTTAGATTTATATGAAGTAGATTTAGAAGTTCATGCAGATATTAATACTAATCCTAACTTTAAATCAAACACAGCACTAAGCGAAGCAATGGGTTACATTTTAAGTATGGGTTTTGTATTTAAAGCCAAGCCCGATGCATTTGCAAGTTCGTATTGTGCCAATAAAATGGTGCATTAATAGGGTTGATTTAATGCAACCGTTGTAAGTATATTTGCCCCATGCTTAAAGATATTACCGAACAACAAAACAATACCGTAGGTATAGCCATTGTTAAAGAAATTAACCAAGATTTAGAAATTGAGTGGAATGTATTTGTGGTTAACCTTGATGGGGATAAAATAGAAAATGTATTTGTTACTTGTAAAGGTTTTGGATTGATAGAAAATGAATCTAAAGAAACATCAATTACCCGTTATTTTTTAGAAGATATTGATGAACAAACAGCTGTTAAAGTTGAACCCATTAACCCAGATTTATTTATATTAAACAATGAGTATGTGTTGGTGTTTTACCAAAACGGTGTAATGTATGATAAGAAAATAACCTTCACCGAAAATACCATCACCGAAAACACTTTAAAGCAAATTCCTATTGTTGATTGTTTAGGTGTATTGCTTTTTTAAGTGAAATGTAAAATCTATTAATTTCCGTTACCAAAACTTCCACCAACTTTTTGTTTTAAATGCCTCTTCCGTTAAGTTGTCTAATGCGGCAATAAACTCCGTTGCCGATTGGTACCTGTTTTGTTGCGATGCCATTAACTCATCATTTAATTCTTGGTTTGATAACCTACTAGGTGGCAAGTTAAACCTAGGTTTTGAAGTAGCTTTTTTTACCACATCAAACAATAAATCATTTACCTCTTCATTTATTAATGGAGCAGCCAAAATCAAATTCATTAGTATTTCTGGGTGTTTATCATTTAACGGTTTGCGCCCTAATAACAATTCAAAAAATAGCATTCCTACAGCATATAAATCGGTGCTGGGGTTATATAATTTAGTATGATTTAATATTTGCTCTGGGGCACTATAATAAATGTTAAATGGCTTGCGGTGGTAATACGTGCTTATTTTTTGTGCTAAGCCCAAATCGGTTAAATACACTTGTTGGTTTGTACCTAAAATAATGTTTTTGGGTTGCACATCTAAATGCAAAACCCGTTGTTGGTGCAAAGCATCAAGTGCTTGCAAAACACTTTTAACAATAGTAATTGCTTTTATTACCGAGTGTCCCCTAAGTTTTTTACTTAAATCTTTACCATCAACCCAAGGCCTAATAATATGATGTTGGTTAGCATGTACAATATATTCTATAGCCGAAATAATATTTGGGTGATCTATACGCAATTCAAATTCGTTTTTAAATTGCTGTATCGAGTCTAGGTTTCTTGATAAATCGGGGTGAAGCAGTTTAATAAGTACAGGTTGTTGATGTTGGTTTAAGCCCTTAAAAGCCATGTTAAATTTACCCGTTAATTGTATGGCATCTTTCTCGGGGTTAAAGCTGTATGTGTTTAATTGTCCTGTTAATTTCATGTAGTAATAAACCTCTTTTTAGTTTCGGCAGTAGGTATTTTGCACGTATCGTATTTGCCAAACCATTTGTACCTATTTTTTGCAATGTATTGATAAACTGCATTACGTATAAAAGCCGGCACAATTATAAAAATGTATAACAATTGCCAAAACCCACCAAGCAGTTTTAAAGTAATTAATGCTGCTGTACTTTGGGTATAAATTTTATTGTTGTGGTGTAAAATAAAACTATCAAAAGTAAGGTTGTTACCTAAAATTTGTTGGGCATAATTATCTTGTAAAGCACAAAATAAAAACTTGTTATGGGTATCGTGTTTAAGCACAAATTGCACACTTTTATCACACAAACCACAAAGTCCGTCATAAAAAATTATAGGTTGTGTTGTATGCATTTAGAGTTAAATTTTTTAAAATAGTAGTTTTAAATAACAAATCATAAATCTCAAGTTGAGCAATATTGTTATATTCGCGCCTCAAAAGTACGTAAAATTATGTTCGAAAGCTTAAGTAGTAAACTAGATAAAGCATTTAAAACCCTTAAAGGGCAAGGTAGAATTTCTGAAATTAATGTGGCCGAAACGGTTAAAGAAATTCGTAAGGCTTTAATAGATGCGGATGTTAACTTTAAAATAGCCAAGCAGTTTACCGATACTGTTCGCGAAAAAGCATTAGGACAAAACGTACTAACCAGTGTAACTCCAGGCCAATTGTTAACCAAAATTGTTAACGATGAGCTAACTTTATTATTAGGCGGAAAATCGGAAGACATCAACATCACCGGTAGTCCGGCAGTAATTTTAATGGCAGGTTTGCAAGGTTCGGGTAAAACTACCCATTCGGCAAAGTTGGCCAATTACATTAAGAAAAAAGGCCGCACCGTAATGTTGGCTGCTTGCGATGTTTATCGTCCGGCTGCAATCGAGCAATTAAAAGTTTTAGGCGAGCAAATAGGTGTACCAGTATATTTTGAAGAAGGAAACAACAACCCCGTATCTATTGCGCAAAATGCCGTAGCTGCCGCAAAAGCACAGGGGGCAAGTGTTTTGATAGTTGATACCGCAGGTCGTTTAAGTATTGATGAGCTAATGATGGCCGAAATTGGCAACATTAAAAAAGCCATTAACCCTAACGAAATTTTGTTTGTGGTAGATAGTATGACGGGCCAAGATGCTGTAAATACGGCCAAAGCATTTAATGATGTATTAGATTTTAGTGGTGTTATTTTAACCAAATTAGATGGCGATACTCGTGGTGGTGCAGCCTTATCAATTAAAACAATAGTTGATAAACCCATAAAATTTGTGGGTATGGGCGAAAAAATGGAAGCATTAGATCAATTTCATCCCGACCGTATGGCCCAGCGTATTTTGGGTATGGGTGATATTGTGAGTTTGGTAGAACGCGCACAACAGGTTTTTGATGAAGATGAAGCGGAAAGAATTCAGAAAAAATTATTAAAAGACCAATTTACTTTCGAAGATTTTTATACCCAAATACAGCAAATTAAAAAAATGGGTAATATTAAAGATTTAATGGCGATGATACCTGGAGTGGGCAAATCAATAAAAGATCTTGATATTAGTGATGATGCATTTAAGGGCATTGAAGCCATTATAAACTCTATGACACCAGGCGAGCGCAAAACTCCTGATATTATTAATGGCAACCGCAGAAAAAGAATTGCAAACGGAAGCGGAACCGACATACAACAAGTTAACCAATTGTTAAAGCAGTTTGAAGAAATGCGCAAAATGATGAAAACATTTAGCAAGTTTCAGGGTGGTGGAATGCCAAAAGGAATGATGCCTAAAATGCCATTTGGTAAGTAAGGGTTAGTTTAAAACGCTCAAAACACTAACTTCTCTTCATCAATATTTTATAAAGGTGTTTCCTCTGTAAAATTATACTTGATGTTTTCTTTTTTGGTTTATATTTGTTTATGAAACAGTGTATAACAGCATGTTTATTGTTATTAATAATATCATGCACCAAATCGCCCGAAATAGAAATTAAACCACCAACTATTGAAGGTGATTATTTATGTATGGATACTTTTTATAGCGAGACCTACTATTCAAACGATACTTCATTTTATTCCATCATAAATAGCTATAATAAGCAACGTACCATTAGTGTTTCAGATGGAGGTAATAACAAATATTTTGTAGACCAAGATGTGTATATTTTTAACCACCAATTTGGTGTAACTCATGCCACTAAATCAGCTGGTAGTCTAACTGGAGACTCTTTGTATATTGATGGAAAAGTATTTTTTCATGTAAAGATTGGTATTAGTGGAAATGGTATAGGGTCTCAAACAATAACAGGTAAAAAGATAGAATAGCGATATTAAATTGAGTTGAATTTCGGCATAAATGATAATTTAGTTTTTATACCAATAAACTAAATACTTTTGTATGTTAACCCATCAAATAACAATTCCCATATTAAAACAACACCATGAAAACCTTTAAATTTAGATTGTTTATTTTACTAGTAACAATAATACTTAGCAGCTTTCAGCATAGTTTTGCTCAAGTTGATAATTTACAAAAAAACTCAAAGATTGCTGAAGAAGCAGAAGCTACTTACAATAAGGATCTTAAAGATAATCCCAACAGTGCTTTGCCACATTGGAGATATGCCAATGTTATGGCCGCATTTACTTTTAATGCCTATAAAAATGCATGGAAATATTATATCAAAGCCTTGGATATTGATTCAACAACGGCAGATATTTATTATGATTTTTCGAATTATTTGGCATACAAACTTGATGAAGTTGATGATGCAAAAGCCGTTTGCAGAAAAGGCCTAAAGTATTTACCCAATAATGAAAAACTACAAGATAATATTAAAAAATTTGATGCGATTATAGCAAGAAACAACGAAATTTATAAGCTGTATTTGTTTGATAAAACCGACAAAAGGTTTATTCAGCATGATATTAAATATGCTGCAATTGCTAATTTTGATTCATTAGGAAAAGTTGTTACCAATGCCAAAAGCAACTTTAACTTTGAAAAATTACTTAACAAATTTAATAACAACAAACCACTAACAAACTACGAGGTTTACCTATTGTTAATTGGGTATACAAAAACAGAACATTACAACCCCTACAATTACAAAGCAATAGATGATTTGTATGAATTGGCCGGTAACGAACAGATTGATGAAGCAATAAAAACAGGCGAAGCGCTTTTAATTACAAATCCGCTTAACCCTTCGCTAAACAGGGTATTGATGTATTGTTATAGAAAAAAAGGAGACACCGAAAAAGCGCAGTATTACCACAAGCGTATATTAACTATTTTTGATGCAATGCTTTTTACTGGTAACGGAACTTGCGAAAAACCATACGTTACTTTTTGGGTAAAAGAAGAGTATAATTTTGCAAGATATATTGGCAATTCGCCAACAGGAGAATACACCAATGAAATGTGTGCAGGCGGCATGGTAGATAAGCTTGAAACCATTATTGCTAAGACCAACGAAAAGGAAATGATTTATTATAACATTATGCCTATATTAAATAATGCAACAGAAAAAGGCGTGAAATAATTTGGTTAAATTGCCAATTTATAAAAGCAAGTTTTATGCAATGTTAAAAACTGGCACTTTGTAAAAGAGTTGAATATAATAA
>JAGPCI010000013.1 GCA_018058165.1 Bacteroidia bacterium | reverse complement strand
GGTTTGTAATGACTGCAGAAGCTTACCATATTCCTGCGGTTATTATATTTAACAAGTCGGATTTATGTGAAGGCGAGTTAAAGGAAATACTTGAAGAAACCATGAAAATATACAGCCAAATTGGGTACACCTGTTTTGAAACATCCGTAATTAATGGCAGAAACACCGAAGAATTAAAATCATTATTAAAGGATAAAACTACACTTGTTGCTGGTCAGTCGGGCGTAGGAAAATCATCCTTGTTAAATAAGATATCTCCAGGTTTAAATTTAAGAATAGGTGATATATCAGCATTCTCTCAAAAAGGGACACATACCACCACATTTGCAGAAATGTTTGAATTAAGTTTTGGAGGGAATATAATAGACACACCAGGCATAAAGGAGTTTGGTATCGTAGATTTTAACGAATCAGAAATATCGCATTATTTTAAAGAGTTTAAGAAATTCATACCACAATGCAAATTTAACAACTGCAAACACCTAAACGAACCAGATTGTGCTGTAAAGAATGCTGTCAATAATCAACTAATATCTACCGAACGTTACCAAAGCTATATAAACATATTAACAAAAAAAGATTATTACGAATAGCAATGAAAGTAGTTATTCAACGAGTACAAGAGGCATCGGTTAAAATTAATGATACTATAGTTGGTGCAATTAATCAAGGGTTGTTAGTACTAGCAAGTTTTGTAGATGCAGACAACCAAGAAGATTACGACTGGATAATTAATAAAATAATAAATCTACGAATTTTTAATGATGAGAACCGAGTTATGAATTTAAGCTGTTTGGATATACAAGCAGAAATACTATTGGTTAGCCAATTTACCTTACATGCAAGTACAAAAAAAGGTAATAGACCAAGTTATTTAAGTGCAGCAAAACCAGAAGTTGCCTTACTAAAATATGAAACATTTAAACAAACTTTAGCGAAACTCTTTCCACGAGAAATAAAGACTGGCGAATTTGGTGCAGATATGAAAGTAAGTTTAGTTAATGATGGCCCAGTTACGATAATAATAGACAGTAAAAATAGAACATAAAAAAGCCCCAATCAAATTTTGATTGGGGCTTTTATGTAATGTTATTAAGAGATTAATACTCCCATAAATCATGTTCTTTTTCAAACAATTCATTCTTAATTCTTTCTGACTCTAGTAAAGCTGATAAACCATCATCTTTAAATTCAGAGAAGTCTTTTATAGCAGCATCGTAAGGATTTGCTTCCTTAATAATGTAACTACTAAACAAACGTTGTTCAAACCAATCATCATATGTTAATCTTGCGGCATCATTCTGACGATTAAAAACCTCCATATTTACAAGAATACCTCTAACGTCTGCAATATCTTCATCACTTGCATCTTTATGGTATTTTAGCCATGCCCAATTTTGTTCACCAATTTCAACACCTTCTTTCTGAGGATAAACTATTAAAGCAATTGCGATAATACGAACATACATTCTAGATTCTTTTTTATCAAAAATCCAATCCTCAACAACTTTATACTTATTAATATCCGAAGATGATAAAGAAAGCGGAACACTGTCAATCTCAATATTATTTGGATCGTCAGGGTCACCGTTTGGATCAATAAATCTAGTAACAGCCTTCATTTCAGCCATATAATCCCTAAACTCTTCAGGACTACGAGAAGATGTTAAAGAATCATTGATATAAGCAGTTAATTTTCCTGTTAATACTGCATTGTAAAGAATAACATTAAGTGGATTTTTAGGCCATCTCATCGGTTGATTTTGTTTTTCGCGTGTATCGATAACTCGCCAAACACGTTTTGCCCACAATACATCCGCTTCACGCAGATAAGGCCAATCAACAACCTTACGTTCTGTAACCGCCTGACGAGTGTATATGAAATCATCATAAACGCCTTGTGCAAACAATGGTGCTACAGTAAGTAGTATTACAAATGTTAATATTATTCTTTTCATACTTTTATTGTACATCAAATACTAATGGAGAAGGTAAAGCACGATTTCCATCAGGACCTTTAACTTTAATAGAGGTAATCATAATTTTATCCCCTTTAACAGATCTTGCTATTGCATTTTGCATAGACGATGACAGTTGTTGCCCTCTTCCTTGCTCAAAATAGGCTTGACCGCCACGTTTTGGGATATGTAAAAACTGAAACTCATATGGAATAAAATTCACTCCATCAAATGCAAAACCTTTTAAAGGTGCACGAATAACTGTTTGTGCTTTTAAGATAGCCAAAGGTGCTCCACCGCTCACATCTAAAGTACCTAGAGCAGGTATTGGATCCGCTACTTTACGCACACGGTATTCAGCCTCACCCATTTTTTTAGTAGCGTTTGTTGATCTATCTTTAACAGTACAAACAATATTAATGGTAGATGCAGAACCTGTTACTTTTAATAAATATTGACCAGTAGCCGGATCTTTACGTAAACTACCACCATTGGCCGGTACAACAGTTGGACTAACCTCTGATGCAGCATAACCTGGAACAGACACCGAAATTGGGTTATCTAAACCAATGTAAACCACATTCATTTTAGTAGCCGAAATAACAGCAATAGGCTTAACAACAGTATAAGCAAATTCAAAAGGATACTCTTCCTCTTTACCAGATGCTCTTTTTGTTTTAATTACACCTTTTAGTTTTTTATCACCTTCGCCACTAGCTGTTTGTTCAAATTTACCAATACCTTGCTCACTTTTAATTGCCGTTCCATTAACAGTAACAGTAGCTTCTGTTTTTGAAGAGGCAGCAGCTAAGAATATATCAGCAGCAAACTTGCTTCCCACAGAAACATAAGTTCCATTTGTTGGAATAACTTGGGCCTTAAAATTATCAATAACAATAATATCACCAGTTAAGTTAGCACGTAAATAATCTAAAACCTGCGACTCAGTATTTTTTATATCATTTTGAGTTTTAGTTAAAATAGTGTTTACGGCAGCTAAAGGAGTATGTTCAAACATTTGAGATTCCCAACTAATTTTAGCACCTTCATGCGGCTCAGGATCTAAAGTTACTAAATCACTTTTAATAGTAACACGTTTATCAGCAGGAACTAAAGCTAATAACTTTTCACGTGTATCATTAATCTTTTTCTTCACTTCTTCACCACGTTTTTGTACAATCATCATGTTTGCATGAATCTCTGTATTACTTGCACCAACAATTTCTTCATCATCAGTTTTTCCATCACCATTGCTATCTTCTTTTCTTCCTCCAGTTGCAGCAATCAATTCTTCTTTTAAGTCATTAAAGTATTTTACTGCCTCCTTTGAGATTTGAATTGCTTGATTAGCTTTAGATTCAGCATCAATGGCAATTGGGTCAGTTGGATGGTCAGCCTTGTATTTAGCAATAGCGGCTAACGCTTCTTGGTTCTTCTTTTCTATATTTTCACCAGCACGAGCCATACTCACTTCCACAAGATGGAAAGCTTTCAGAATCTCTGCAGATACGTTTAACGCTAATAGCGCTGTTAACACGAGATACATCATGTTAATCATCTTCTGCCTTGGTGACGCATTACTATCTGCCATCTTATATTTTCTCCGTTATTGTTTATTAAATCAAAAAATTAGAAACGTGGCTAATTAATTAGCAGCACGATTAACACTCATTGCAGCTAACATATTGCCGTAAACATTGTTTAAAGCAGTTAAATTAGTTGACAATTTACCCATTTCTTTTCTAAAAGTTTCTGTTTCAGAGTGGGTTTCAGATAGGTTTGTAACCACTTTTGATAAGTTACCTACAAACTCATTTATTGATTTTAAATGATTATTTGACTCAGTAATTTCAAGTTCGTAAACAGCATTTAAAGATCCTAAGTTTTTGGTCATTCTTTCTATTTGAACTCCATATTCTTTAGAACCTTCTGATGCAGTAATTAAACCACCGATTGCATCTACAGCCTTAGCGTATGAACTGCTAATGCCATTAACTGATGCTGCTGCTGTTTGCACACTTTTTGTGTATTCATCAGTAGCAACAGCTGCTGTAGATAAATCCTTTAAATTAGTAACATTTTCACTTAAACTCTTTAAACCATTACCTAAACTTTGAATTAATTCAGGACCAACTTTTGCTTCTTCAAGCATTTTATCTAATTGTTGAGAAACTGTTCCAGAAGCAACTTTTTTGGTTGATTTTTCTTTAACATCTAATCCAGCTAATTCAGGATAGACCAAAGTCCAATCTGTTTCTTTGTGTAATGGCTCAAATGCTGACAATGTAAATAAGAATGCCTCTGTTAACAAACCTATCATTAGCATAACATCTGCACCTTTCCAGTGTAAAATTTTAAATAAGGCACCTACGATTACTACTGCTGCACCTAGACCATAAACTTTGGCCATTATTTTTTTGAAAGCTGTACTTTCGAAGAAATTGTTTGAACTTGACATCTTAGAATTCTGTTTTAAAAGGGTTAATTAATTGAATTAAATTTATTTAGTTGTTTGTGTGTGTTAATTTTTATCTCTATTTGAGCGACCAATGTAGCTCATCGCGCAACGGAATCCAACATAAGAGTTACAGCTATCTTGGTATTCGTATGTGCGGGTTCCGTTTTGAATATAGTATGCAACATCTTTCCAAGAACCACCACGTATTGTTTTACGTTTTAATGTTTCAGGATCTGTTTCTTTAGCATCGTATTGATAATCTGGATTCAAATCGTGTGTAAACAAGTTACCAGATTCTGCATAAGCGGTACTTGTCCACTCTGCTAAATTACCAGCCATATCATACAATCCAAAATCGTTAGGGAAATAAGAGGCTACACGAATTGGGTAAACACCACCATCAGAAGCATATTCACCACGACCTGGTTTAAAATTCGCCAAAGCACAGCCTTTAGCATTACGGATGTATGGACCGCCCCAAGGATACATAGTTTGATCACGACCACCACGAGCTGCGTATTCCCATTCGTATTCAGTTGGAAGACGGAAGCTTGTTACCGTATTTTCCATGATATCAGCATAGAATGAGTTTAAATATTTGGTTCTCCAATCACAAAATGCATTAGCTTGATGCCAGTTTACACCAACAACTGGATAATCATCATATTTTGGATGCCAGAAATAAACTTGAGTCATTGGTTCATTATACGAATAAGTGTAATCGCGAATAAACACCAAAGTATCAGGATAAATTTCTACTTCTTTTTTCTTTTTAAAGTCGGCACGGTTAACGTTTTTCCAATTTTGACGTTTAACTTGAGCAGCAGCGCGTTGATCAATAAACTCATAGCTATATATTAGTTTACGAACATCTATTTGCTTCACCTTATAATAAGTCTCTGCTTGATTATAGAAAAAGCTCTTGATATCGTCATTGTCTTTGACATCATCTTCATCTATTTTCTCGTTCCAGTTTAAACCACGCATAGATTCATCCTCCTCGCCTTCTGGCAAAGGATAAAAATATTTTTCTGGATTAGCTTCAGCAAGTTTATTTCTAAACAATGAATCTTGCACCCAATATACAAACTGACGATATTCGTTGTTTGTAATTTCCGTTTCATCCATGTAAAAAGCTGTAATGGTAATTTGCCTGTTAGGGGCAATCTGAGCCATAGGAATGTCCTGCTCGTTAGCACCCACATGAATTGAGCCTGATGGAACATAAATTGTACCATAAGGTTGTGGGTGAAACCATGTTCTTCTTCCAGGTACACCGGTTAGTTCGCCCTTGTCACCACCCATGCCGCAGCTGAATAGTGTTGTAATGATAAGGACTGATATAAACCATTTGATGTTTTTCATTTTGGAATGATAAAATTAGTTTTAATAAGGCAAAATTATATTTTTACATTAAAAAAGCAACATTTCAGTAATATTTTTATCATACTGAACGATAATATGTGCTAATTTATTGTTAATCATTATAAAAATCTTGGAGTGTAAATTGGTTTAAATGTTTTTACTGGTGGCTCTGTTTTAAATTTAAAGCAATGTTTGTAGCTTATTTCAACAGTTCCATTACTAAATTGTGATAACTTACTAGTTGTTAAATCGTATGAAAGCATAAGACTTGAATTATCAGAAAACTTATATCCACCCAACAAAGCAATCGCATCAATAGTTCTATATGTTACTCCACCAAGTATGTTACCATTATAGGTTGTCATTACATTTAAATCTAAGGTTGTTTTAACAGCACTTTTCAAAAGAATATTAGGCTCAATAGTAAAAGTACCCATATCATACACAACGCCCATCATTAAATAATAGTGCAATGCTGCTGTATATTTTATGCTGCCATAATTTACCTCCGCTTGATTTAGGTGAGTTGCAGATAAACCAGCATAAGCTTTTTCGAAAATTGAGATTTGTTGGGTTTTATAATATAAACCAAAGTTAAAATCCATTGAATTACCCGTAACTAATTGATTAGGTATTGAAGGGTCGCCTTGTTTTTGTGCCTTTAATTCTTTACCGTTTAGCGATTTTTGAATAATACCAACTCCAACCCCAGCCGATAAAATGTGCTGATTTGAAAACGTATGGTGATATGCCGCAGATAATGTAGGAGTTAGTGTTCCTTCAAAACCTTGTTGATCGGTTAAAATATTAAGACCTATACCTAGTTTACCATTAAATAATGGAGCATGTATATTACCTCCAATTGATTGCGGACTTCCACCTATTTCATTCGAGCCAAAACCTAACCATTGGGAACGGCCTATTAATGTAGCACAAATCTTCCCGTCTTCGCTACCAGCAAATGCGGAATTATAATTTAACTGATTGCGAAAAAAGTGGGTAAACTGCGCATCTTGCTGAGCAAAAGCAGCGCTTATTCCCGTTGTTAATAGTATACCAAGTAATAGTTTCTTCATGCCTTTTTAAAAGTATAGTACGTATATTTTGATTAACAATTATACTACATAAATTTAAAAAACAAAAGCTTTTTTTATAACATAAAAAAAGCGGCAACTTAGGTAGTGCCGCTTCTAGGTGAATTTTATACCAATTTTATTTTTTATTATTTGCTTCAATATACTTATCTAAAGCCATTATCATGCTAGGACTTTCGGGGCTTGGCGCCATTATATTAACTTTAAGTTTAGCGTCAGTAATGGCCTTAACTGTAGTGGCACCCCATGCTGCAATACGTGTATTATTTTGTTTAAACTCCGGGAAATTTTCGAACAATGAACGTATATCCGCAGGACTAAAAAAGCAAATTATATCATAATTTACGTGTGTTAAGTCACTCAAATCAGAAGACACAATTAAATAAAAGAAGGCCTCCTTGTATTTAAATTTGTTCTTTTTCATGAACTTTTCAATATCAGGCTTTCTCCAATCGCTACACGGAAACAAATAATTTTCGGTAGGGTGATTTTTAATAACGTGCAAAAGTTCTTGCTCGGTTGATTTTCCTGTAAAAACTTTACGTTTCCTTACTTGAATATATTTTGCCAAATAATTAGCAATACTATCATTTACACAAAAGTACTTAGTCTCAGGCGGCATTTCGATTTTGGCCTCACTACACATTCTGAAAAAATGATCTACAGAATTTCTAGAATTAAGTATAATGGCCGTATATTCTGATATATAAACTTTTTGAGACTTAAACTCTTTATAACTAACAGGCGATACCGTAATAAATGGTCTAAAGTCCATTTTTAAATTTAACCGCTTTGCTAATTCAAAGTATGGTGACTTCTCAGATTCAGGCTTAGGCTGAGAAATTATAATACTTTTAACTTTAGTAGTTTTCAAATTTGATAATTGTTTAAATATTTAACAATAATAAACCAAGGGGCTATTTCGAGTGCGCAAAGATACAGAAATAAATAAAATGTTGGGAAACTGAAAAAACTATTACTTAGTAACACCAATCTCACAATTCTGTAAAACACACTAATAAAAAATATTGCGATTGTTGCCTGAGATAAAACACTAGCTAACAATGGATTATTTGCATATATGCTGACAACTACAACTGGAAAAATAACTAATGCAACAAAATTATTAACAGAAATGGTATTGCTAACAAAGCCTATTGCCAAGTTTTTCATTTGTAATAAGCCACCTAAAATGTAGTGTAAAATAAATTTTCCGATGTAGAGGACAAAAAGAACAATTAAAACTGCACCAAATTGTTGAAAATAATTATCAAAAAATAATACATGAATTAACTCCATGTAATTAGTAATAAATATAGCACCTATAAATAAATAGATAGCAAACAGTTGCAAGGATACAAAGCCAAAATTAGACCTTTGGTCTTCCCAAATTTTACGGCTTAGTTTTAGGTTAAACACGGAAAGTATAAAGGTTCGGAAATTGTTTGAATTGGAAATACGCACAAAAGCGATGTATATTAGTGTAAAAATCATTACTCCAAACTTCCATTGATTATTGTTTGTACTTTTGTGTTTAATTTCTTTTACTGTTGGCATGTTTCTTCGATACAACCTTCGTTCGAAGTATTGGTTTTGAATACCTACGTATGACTTAAAAATTGAATTTAAAACGGTATCATTTGATAGTGTATCTAACAAACTAAACCTACCTGAATTAGCGCTAAAGCTTGGTTTACGAATACTATCAAAAAACAAACTATCGGTTTCGGCTACAGTGCTATCAGTGGAGAAAAAGAAAGTATCTGTGTTTTGCTCGTCATATTGCGCGAAAACTCGACTCGAAAAAATCAAGTTACCAATTAAAAATATAAACGTTACTACTTGTTTCATTTAAAAATAATTCACAAACCCAAAGTGAACTTTTGCTTTATCAAACTCTATTGAATTATTAAATTGTTTTCCTACGGCATAATACAAAGAAAATATTCCAGCACCAGTTTCAAAATTTAATCCTGCACCAAACCCATACGGCAAATCTGTAATGGTTGGATTTTTGATTGTATTTTGATACCATGCTCCGTTCCAAAATAATAGTACATGACTATTTTGTTGAAGTAAATATCTTAACTCTGTATTTAATATTCCAAAAGAAGATGCAAATATAGCTTGTTCATCGAAACCTTTTAATGAACGAATTCCACCAAGTCTGAATAACTCACTAAAAAACAAGGTTGGTGCTTTTATATGTCCAAAACTACCTTCAAGCCTAATAGCAGCGCGTTTAGCAATGGGTATAAACACATCACCTTTGCCTGTAAACCTGTATTGTGTTGAGGACAAACTCATCGTATCATAGATACTATTTGTACTTCCATCTATTTTATTAAATCTTATTGCATCAATAGTTGGGTTTTTAATGATTTGTTTTTTTCCAACAGCAGCCGAAACTTCAAACCCATAACCTTTGCGAGGATTTAAAAAATAATCATAACGAGAAATTTTAGTAGCTATTCCATACAAATTCACCCTTAAATCATTTGAAGCTGGCAATGCTTTTGTTACCTTTATTGCATTAGTATCTACAGTTAAAAGCGTAGTGTTTTGTAAACTATAAAATACCTTTACATAATCAGTACCTATTAATCGGTATTGTATTCCAATATCGTGTTTAACATCTAAAAAAGTACTATCAAACTTTAGCAAGCTTAATGCATAATCAACCCCAATATTACTTTTAGCAATGTACGGCCAAAGTATTTGCGTATTTAACAGTTGCGAGCCATTTAAAAAACTTTTAAATGCCAAATCGAAACCTTTGCCAGTACCAAATAAATTTTGGAGTTTTAGATTTGCTTCGCCAGTTATTAATAATTTGTGGTTGTTGTTGTCGCTTGAGGGTGCAAAACCAATTATTCCATCAACACTGCTACTTTGTTTGTTGGTAAGATATACAACAGGCTTTGCAACCGCACCAACAAAATAAACTAACGATGGCCGTGTTATTTGAACAAATTGCAACTGGCTTAATCTGCTATCTATATTTTTTAGTAAAAGCTCATTGTAAATCGCATCTTTTTTTAACCCTAAATACTTTGCCACAAACCATCCTTTTATGTTGGCATCGCCAATAATTTCGATGGTATCAAATTTTATTAAGTCGCCTTTATCTATGTTTAATGTTGCAGCTAGTCCTTCATTAGTAAACTGTATGCTGTCTAATTTTATTTGAGCAAAAGGATAACCATTTTGTTCGAGGTGTTGCAGCATTTTTGTAACCTTTTGTACATACGAAGTGTGGTTATAGGTTTTATTATAAAACAAATTTTCGCGCCAACCACTTGCAGTTATAACATCTTCGGAAACATTGCCTTTAGTTAATTTAACCCATTTAAAAGATTGGCCTAAATCAAGATTTACATTACAAACCGAATCAACAAAACTTATTTGCGTAACACTTGCTGTTAGGTATGATAGTGTAGCCAAATGAAGCAATGTATTATTAACTTTAAATATGCATTTTACAGAATCATATCGGGTATTGTCTGTATTTATTATGCTATTTAAAATAACATTACTTACGCTATCTGCAACCCAGTTAATTTTATAAATAGCCTGTGATTGCGCTGCATTAATTTGCAGCACCAATAGCAAAACAATTATTTTAAAATACCTTTGTGGCACTTTTCAAATTAAACGATTTATCTCTGCAATAACGAAAAACATTGGCTTCATTATACATTCATATACCTTTTTGCAAGCAAGCGTGTAATTATTGCAATTTTCATTTTAGTACACAAACGCAATATGCCGCTGAAATGGTTAATGCCATTTGCTACGAAATGCACTTGCGCAAAAATGAATTAAATAACCAACCTTTAACAAGTATTTATATAGGAGGAGGAACACCAACAATACTTAGCAACGATTTATTAATGCTGTTATTTGCGGGGATTTATAAATACTTTGAGGTAAATGAAGATGCAGAAATAACCATAGAAGCCAACCCCGATGATGTAACAATAGACAAATTAAAAGCAATAAAACAAACGCCTGTAAACAGGTTTAGCATGGGTGTGCAAAGTTTTTTTGATGAGGATTTAATTTGGATGAACCGTGCACACAAATCGCATGAGGCAATGGATAGTATAAAACTTATTCAAGATTTTGGATTTGAAAAAATCTCCATCGATTTAATTTATGGTGGCCCTACCCTATCAAACCAAAACTGGATAAAAAACCTAGGAAAAATTAATGAACTAAACCTACATCATGTTTCTGCTTATTGTTTAACTGCCGAAGTAAAAACCGCATTACAACACCAAATTAACAAAGGAAAATTACCCGCACTTGATGAAGAAAAAGCTGCAGAACAATTTGAGTTAATGATTAAATACCTTGGTAACTATGGCTTTGAACAATATGAAATAAGCAACTTTGCACGTAATAAACAATACGCTATACACAATACCAGTTATTGGCAAAATAAACCATATTTAGGAATTGGACCGTCTGCCCACAGCTTTAATGGCGAACAACGCAGTTGGAATATTGCCAATAACCAAAAATATATGAAACAAATTTTGCAGCACATATTACCCAATGAGGTTGAGGTTTTAACACCAGAAAATCGCATTAATGAATATATAATGACAGGATTACGCACCATTTGGGGGTGTAACTGGCATGAGATTACAACCCGATTTGGTAAAGAATACGCGGAGTTATTACACAAAAAATTGATGCCATTTGTTACTCAACAAAAAATTGAAAACAATAACGACCATTTTAAATTAACACCAAAAGCTAGGATTTTAGCTGATGGAATTGCGAGTGATTTGTTTTTTTAGTGTTGAATTATTTATTGCTGTAGTAATTTTTATTACACTCATCAATAAATTGCAAAATCTCATCCCTGCCCATTTTTTTAAGTGCTGATGTTTGAAACATTAATGGAAGTTCTTCCCAATCCTTTAACAACTCTTCCTTAAACTTTTTAACATTTTTTACGGTATCCGATTGTTTATTTTTATCGGTTTTGGTAAATATCACTGCAAGCGGAACACCCCATTCGGCCACGCTATTTATAAAATCTATATCTTTTGCTTGAGGATCAATACGACTATCAACCAAAATAAAAACAATTTGAAGGTGTTCTCTATTTTTGATGTAGTCTTCCATCGAATCTTCCCATTGGCTACGTAATGTTTTACTTCTACGTGCATATCCATATCCTGGCAAATCAACCAAATACCATTTATCATCAATCAAATAATGATTTATTGTAATTGTTTTACCAGGGTTTGATGAGGTGCGGGCCAACTCTGTTCTACTAACAAGCATGTTAATAAGTGATGATTTACCCACATTACTTCTACCCGTAAATACGTATTCGGGGAAATGATCATTAGGGCAACCAGCTAAATTGGCCGAACTTTTTGCGAACTTTACTTGTTTAATTTCCATGTAATTATTTTACAAAGCTAACAACCTAATTGGAATACCTTATTTTTGCAGACAATTTTTTACGATTTTGATAGAAGTTAAACCATATAAAAACGCTGAAAGCAGTAAGCGTGAGCAAGTTGAACAAATGTTTGACAGTATTGCTCCTAAATATGATTTTTTAAATCGATTTTTATCTTTAGGGATAGATCAGATTTGGAGAAGAAAAGCGATTAATTCGTTGAAGGAAGTAAGTCCAAAACAGATATTAGATGTGGCCACGGGCACTGCTGATTTGGCAATTGCTTCACTAAAACTTAATCCTGACCATGTAACAGGAATTGATATAAGCAACCAAATGTTAGAAGTAGGAAGGGTAAAAATTAGTGATAAAAACCTAAATAAGAAAGTAACTCTACAACAAGCAGATTCGGCCAATTTGCCTTTTAACGACAATAAATTTGATGCAATAACCGTTGCATTTGGTGTACGTAATTTCGAATTTTTGCAGCAAGGAATAAATCAAATGTATAGGGTAACCAGAAAAGGAGGTAAACTTGCTGTACTAGAATTTAGCATGCCAAAATCGTTTCCATTTAAACAATTCTATAATTTTTACTTTAAACATATTTTACCAAGTTGGGGAGCTATGATTAGTAAAAGTAAAACAGCTTATACTTATTTACCAGAATCGGTGAAACACTTTCCGGAAGGAGAACAATTTGCTGAATATTTAAAAATTGCAGGTTACACTAATATTAAAATACGTCCACTAACATTCGGAATTTGTACGCTATACACCGCCATAAAATAATACTACTAATAGTAATTACCATAACTTGTAGTTACCAATTGTATGCCCAAGCAAATATGGAGCAATACGATAATAAACGTTTGCACTTTGGGTTTACGCTAGGCACCAATATTGGCCGTATGCGAATTGATAGAAATACCGCACGAACTCCTATTGACACAGTAAAAAACATCAACCAAATTACCTATCCAGGTATTGGATTAGGTGCAATTACAAACTTACATCTAAATCAAAACTGGGATTTAAGGTTACTGTTCCCTGTAATTTCGTTTGTACAAAGAAATATTGAATACGAATTTGACAACAGTAAAAAAATTGCCGAAATAGAATCGGCTTATTGCGATGCATCATTATTAGTAAAGTTTAAATCAGACAGAAGGAAAAACACACGTGTATACGTAATTGGTGGTTTTCGTGGCAGTTATGATTTAGCATCAACAACAAAACAAGACAGAAGCATAGCAAAACCAGTTGTATCACTTAAACCACTTTCGTTTGGTTACGAAGCAGGAATTGGTTTAGATATGTACTTTGAATATTTTAAGTTTTCGCCCGAAATAAAGTTTTGTAGCACCTACGGTAATACCTTATTTAAAGATGGTTATGTTTATACCGAAGCCATTTACAGATTAACACCTCAATTAATTCAAATATCATTACACTTTGAAGGATAAGCCGTTTACCTTAGCAATTTACGCATGAATTTTAATTTACTAAAAACAGATACACATACCAATGCCCGTGCTGGCCTATTACAAACTGGTAGAGGCCCAATAGAAACGCCTATTTTTATGCCAGTAGGTACACAAGCTACCGTTAAAAATGTAAATCAACAGCAACTAAAAACAGATATTAATGCACAAATAATATTGGCAAATACATACCATGTGTATTTAAGGCCAGGTTTAGAGGTGATTAATAAAGCAGGTGGCATACATCAATTTATAAATTGGGACAGGCCAATGCTTACTGATAGCGGAGGCTTTCAGGTATTTTCGCTTACCGGAATTAGAAAAATTAAAGAAGAAGGTGTTGAGTTTAAATCGCATTTAGACGGTAGTAAACATTTTTTTTCGCCCGAAGGTGTAATGGATATTCAGCGAACTATTGGGGCTGATATTGTAATGGCATTTGATGAATGTACACCTTATCCGTGTGAATATGATTATGCAAAACGCTCGATGCACATGACCCACCGATGGCTAGATAGGTGCATTGAACAGTTTGATAAAACTGAACCATTATATGGTGTAGAACAAAATTTATTTCCCATAGTACAAGGAAGTGTTTACAAAGATTTACGCATACAATCTGCCGAATATATTGCAAAACAAGACAGACCGGGCAATGCAATTGGTGGATTAAGTGTGGGCGAGCCAGCCGAAGATATGTATGAAATGACAGAGCTTGTTTGCGGTATTTTACCTAAAGAAAAACCAAGGTATTTAATGGGTGTTGGTACGCCACAAAACATTTTGGAGTGCATAGCTTTAGGTATTGATATGTTTGATTGTGTAATGCCAACGCGTAACGCTCGCCATGGATTTATTTTTACTAGTGAAGGTGTAATTAACATAAAAAACCAGAAATGGAAATTTGATTACAGCGCTTTAGATGAAACATTTACACCGGAATACAGTAAGGCATATTTACGCCATTTAATACATACAGGCGAAAACCTAGGCGCACAAATAGCCAGCAAACAAAACCTTATGTTTTATATGTGGTTGGTAAAAGAAGCTCGTAAGCATATTATTGAAGGAGATTTTGCCACATGGAAAACCCAAATACTAAAGACCATAACAGTTAGATTATAATTTAATAAAAAATAAAAATGCGTGCTATTATTGCAGAATTGCTAAATAGGCTGCAAAAGCATGAAAACAATAGATAGATACATTATAAAAAAGTTTTTAATAACCTTTGTATTTGCATTGGGGTTATTTGCGCTTATTGCCATTTTTATTGATATTAGTGAAAAGATAGATGACTTTTTAAAACGTAAGCCACCATTTTTTGTGGTAGTTTTTGATTATTACATTTATTTTTTACCCTACTTTTTTGGCATGTTTAGTCCAATATTTGTGTTTTTAAGTGCCATGTTTTTTAATAGCAAATTGGCACAAAACACAGAGATAATTGCCATACTAAATAGCGGTATTAGTTACAGAAGATTTTTAAGGCCTTATCTGATTTCTGCGGGATTGCTTGCCGCAGTATTTTTATACCTAAACACCATGATTATTCCGTATTGCGATAAAAAACGATACGCATTTGAAGAGGAATGGATTAAAGAAAGAAAAACCACACAAAGCAATAATATTAGTTTTGTTGTTGAGCCAGGAACAATATTGCATTTAGAGTCGTTTAATTATATAGACAGTACAGGATACAACGTATCTATTGAACGATTTGAAAATTTTAGGGTAAGCCAACGCATATTTGCCAACCGATTATTATGGAATAGAGAAACCCAAAACTGGCGACTAGAATACTACCAAAGAAGATTATTTAAAGACAGTATTGAAATAATTGAAAAAGGAAATTTTTTAGATACCACATTACGCATAAGTCCTGATGAGTTTATTGTTAAATCGCAATTTGTATCATCAATGACAAACCCAGAATTAAACGAATACATAAGACGCGAAAAAGAAAAAGGCTCACCAAATATTAGCAAATATTATGTTGAGCTTTATAAACGTATTGCCACCCCATTTTCATTTTTTATTTTAACTTTACTAGCTGTAGCCATATCATCTAAAAAAAGCAGAGGCGGCACAGGTGTGGCACTTGGCATAGGCATATTTTTAACTTTTACTTTTTTACTGGTGATACAAGTATTTAACACACTAGGCATAACCCATGTTTTGCCACCTGCAATTGCAGTTTGGACACCCAATGTAATGTTTTTAATTGTTGCATTAATTATGACCAAACTAGCTCCAAAATAACATGCAGGTAAACAAATTTATTCAGTTACATATTATTATTTTGCTTTGGGGATTTACACCTGTTTTGGGTAAATTAATATCGTTTGGAGCATTAGATTTAGTTTGGTACAGATTGGCCATATCTGTTGCTGGATTATTGATATTTATGCTTTATAAAAAAGAAAAAATAAACTTGGGCATCAAACCAATAATACACCTTAGCCTAATAGGTTTTGTTGTTGGTTTACATTGGTTCTTTTTTTACCATGCAATAAAAGTTAGTAATGTAAGTGTAACCATGGCAGGCTTTAGTACCATTACTTTATTTGCAAGTTTTTTTCAACCCATACTTTTAAAAACAAAATTTTATTGGGGCGATTTTATTTATGGCGTGATATTAACCGTAGGCTTAAGCATAATTTTTAAGTTTGAAAGCGGACAATTACTTGGTTTAGTTTATGGAATTTTAGCTGCAATAACGGCCGCATTTTTTGGCGTGTATAATGGCAAATTAATTAAAAGCTACGGGGCATATAAAATTACATTTTATGAGTTTGCGGGCGCATTATTATTTATTACAATAGGTAAGTTATTGTTTGATAAAAATGGACTTACACTTCCTGCAATTAATTTTACAGATGGAATTTATATCTTAATTTTAAGTGTGGTTTGTACCATTATTGCATTTACTTGGAGTGTAGAAATACTTAAACTATTTAGCCCATTAACGGTAATAATAACCAATAATTTAGAACCCATTTATGGAATAGCATTTTCGCTGGTACTATTTGGCAATACTGAATATATGAGTACTCAATTTTACATTGGTGCAGCTATAATTTTATTAAGTGTATTTACCTACCCAATTATTAAGCAGAAGTTAACCAATAGGATTTAATGCAGGACATTAACTATTTTTTAACCACAACAGTTTGCATTGTTTTAACAACATTAACACAAGCTCAGGTAAAGCTTAATAGTGGTGATTTATTGTTTCAGAATATTGATTGCGGACCACTTTGTGATGCGATTGAGCAAGTAACAAATGGCAAAGACAGTTTAAAGTTTTCGCACATAGGAATGGTTTATTTAAAAGCGGATAGCGTATATGTAATAGAAGCAATTGGTAAGGCTGTTGTATTAACTCCGTATGTGCAATTTAAATCAAGAACTACTCATAAATTATATTTAGGTCGTTTAAAAATTACATATCAAACACTTATAGATAGTGCAATTAATTTTGCTTTAAATAAAGTAGGAACACCTTATGATGAAGCGTTTTTGTATAACAACCAAAAATATTATTGCAGCGAGTTAATTTATGATGCATTTAAAGCCGCTAACAATAATGAAGCATTTTTTAAACTTGAACCAATGACATTTAAACTACCCAACTCAAATACTTTTTTTAATGCTTGGGTTGATTATTATAAAAAACTTGGCATTGAAATTCCTGAAGGAAAACCTGGCATTAACCCGGCTGGAATATCAACAAGTAACAAACTAAATTGGATTGGAATAATTAATTAAATATTATGATAGTACACATTGTATTTTGGAAGCTTAATGAAGAAGCAAATGGCATGAGCAAAGTTGAAAACGCAAAAGCCATCAAACAAAAACTTGAAGATTTAAATGGCAAAATTGAAGGCTGTTTAAAAATAGAAGTGGGTTTTGATTTTTTACACTCGGCAGAAAGTGCAGATGTAGTTTTATACAGCGAATTTGAAAGCAAAGAGGCTTTGAGTTTTTACGCAAACCACCCATTGCACAAGGCGGCAATGCCTTTTATTGCCGAAGCCAGAAGCGAAAGAAGAGTTGTAGATTACGAAAAATAAGCCATGTATCAATTAATTATAACTCGCCAAATGTGGGTAAAAAACAATAGATTTGGCGAGTTATAATATTAAATCAATCAAACAAATTGTATATTTGTAATTGTTATACAGCATCCTTATGAAGGAAATAAGCATCTTATTTAAGCTAAATTCTTCAAAACATAACCCATGCATGTATACCATAATAAATTATAAATATGGCAACAATAATTGGCAGGACAAAGGAACTTGATGCATTTATAACGCTTGAAAATTCAAGCAAATCAGAGTTTGTAGCTGTATACGGAAGAAGGCGGGTAGGCAAAACTTATTTGATACGAAATGCGCTAAAAAATAACTTTACATTTCAGTTAACAGGCTTGGCCAATACCAGCATGAAACAGCAATTGGCCAATTTTAATGTAGCCATAACAAAGTTTAGTAAGGCTAAAAAAGCACCCGATTTACCGACAACTTGGTTTGAAGCATTTAGGCAACTTATTGAATTATTGGAGAAGAGTAAAACATCAAAAAAAGTAATATTTATTGATGAATTACCTTGGTTAGATACTCCAAAATCAGGATTTATTAGTGCACTTGAACATTTTTGGAATGATTGGGCATCAGCCCGAAAAGATATTCTACTTATCGTTTGCGGATCGGCTGCATCATGGATGATAAGTAAACTAATTAATAATAAAGGAGGGTTGCACAACAGGGTAACCCATAAAATGAAAATAGAACCATTTACATTAAGTGAATGTGAAAGTTTTTTACAATCTAACAATGTTAATTGGAATCGCCATCAAATTATAGAGGCATACATGACAATGGGTGGAATACCATTTTATTTAGAGGCCATTAAACCAACATTAAGTGCTGCGCAAAATATTAACAATTTATGTTTTACAGAAAATGGGCTATTAAATGATGAGTTTAACAACTTATATGCATCTTTATTTAAATACTCAAACAATCATATTGCAGTAGTTGAAGCATTAAGTAAAAAAACAATGGGGCTAACCCGTGAAGAAATTATTAAACTGGCGAAACTACCAGGTGGTGGCGGCACATCAAAAGTATTAGACGAATTAGAAGTAAGTGGTTTTATTAGAAAGTATATTCCATTGGGCAGAAGAATTAAAGACAGCCTTTACCAGCTTACCGATTTTTATACCATGTTTTATTTTAAGTTTATTAAAAACAATAAATACAACAACAAAAACTACTGGTTAAATATTATTGATACACCAAAACACAGAGCATGGAGCGGGTATGCTTTTGAGTTAATATGTTTAACACATATTGACCAACTAAAAAATGCACTAGGTATTAGCGGAATACAAACCACGGTAGCATCATGGAGAAGTAAAAATGCAGCAGAAGGTGCACAAGTTGATTTATTAATAGAAAGGAAAGACCAAGTAATTAATTTAATAGAAGCTAAGTTTTCTATTAATAAATTTACAATAGATAAAAAATATGCAGCTAATTTAAGAAACAAAATAGGCACATTTAAAGCTGAAACAAAAACCAATAATGCTGTACATTTAAGCATGGTAACCATTTATGGAATTACACCAAACGAATACGCTACAGGCTTAGTACAACAAAGCATAACAGCCGACAGCTTATTTTAATAAATTATATTTTAAAAATTATAACTCGCCAAATGTGGGTAAAAAACAATAGATTTGGCGAGTTATAGATTAAATTGTATAAGCTAAAATATCTTGTAAAACTTTTTTAGCATGTGCAATTCCTGAAACATGTTGTATACCCAAAATTAAACTTTTAGGTGTTTGTTTTAATTTGCAGCGTTGTGCATTTTGCTGCACAAATTGTAGCATTTTGGTAAACACTTCGCTTTGATAATAGTTCTGTTTTTTCTCGTCAGGGAAATACGCAGCAAAAGCACTGTTTTTCATTACTATTTTTTCAAACCCCAATTGCTTGGCTAATTCACGCAGTTTAATCATTTCAATTAAATCCCAAACCTGTATTGGTGGCTCTCCAAATCTATCCTTAAGTTGAGCTGCAAATTGCTCCAATTGCGCATCTGTTGTTAGCGATGAAAGCTCGTTATACAAACTTAAACGCTCCGCAATATTTCTAACATAATCATCCGGAATTAATGCTTCCAAATCTGTTTCTATTGTGCAATCTTTGGCTTCTATTTTATGTATTTGCTCTTCTTTAAATAGTTCAGCAAACTCGTCTTCTTTTAGTTCTTGAATGGCTTCGTCTAATATTTTATTATACATTTCAAAACCAATTTCGGCAATAAAACCACTTTGTTCGCCACCCAATAAATTCCCTGCACCTCTAATATCTAAATCACGCATGGCCACATTAAATCCACTTCCCAAATCACTAAACTCTTCAATGGCTTGTAATCTTCTGCGTGCATCATTTGTTAAACTATGCATGCTAGGAACCATTAAATAACAAAATGCTTTTTTATTACTACGCCCCACTCTACCGCGCATTTGATGCAAATCACTCAACCCAAACATGTG
>JAGPCI010000161.1 GCA_018058165.1 Bacteroidia bacterium | reverse complement strand
TACAAAGACTATTTATTGCCTGCTGGATTATTGCGCGAAAATGCCACAGGTGCCATGCGTGCAAATATTATCATAGTAACTAAATGCCCAGAAAACTTGCCTGAAGTTGAGCAAAAAGAAATAATTAAATTATTAAAACCACAGCCAAATCAAGAGGTATATTTTAGTACCATAATTTACAAAAATATTGTTGCAGTAACCGATGCAGCAAAACAAATGATAACACCAACCCACGATCAAACTGCAATTGTATTGGCTGGCATTGCAAAAGCATCTTTGTTTATTGATAAAATAAAATCAATCCATACTAAAGTAGTTCCCTTAGTTTTTAGCGACCATCAAACATATTCTGATGATCGTATTCAGCAAATTGCAGCCACAGTTGCGCTATATCCAAACTGTGTAATTATTACCACCGAAAAAGATGCTGTAAAACTAAAAAGTAAATTAATTTTGCCACATATTAACCATATACCCATTTGGTATTTACCTATTGGAATTAGCATTTTAAACAATCAAGAAAGCCAATTATTGCAAACAATAAATGAGTATATAATAAGCGAGCTAAACAATGCCGAACAAGATTAATTATATAAAACAATTAATGGTGCTTGCAGTGGTTTTAATTGCAAGCAATAAATCAATTGCGCAACAAAGTTTTAACATGCAGTTGCTTGCACATTACAATGATACGAGCTTAACAAAACTAAACGATAATCAAATTTGGAATGATGTAATGGGTTGGGCTGATACGATTAAAAATAGGGAATATATGATTTCGGGCACATCCGATAGTATTTACTTTTTTGATGTAACAAACCCAACTGAAATTAAACTTTGTGCAAGTTTTTATGGCACCAATACTGGCTGTATTAATAGAGATTATTATCCTTACCACCATTATTTATATGCAGTAAGCGACCAATGTGCACAGGTTGGCAACTTGCAAATTTTTGATATGCAATATTTACCCGATTCGGTTGTAAAGGTTTATCAAAATGATAGTATTAGCGGGCTTTCACATACCATTTTTATTGAAGAGAAAAGCCAGCGGATGTATATGAATTTAAACAAGCGCAAAAACCCTGAAACTGGCATGATAGAAGTTTTTCCGATGGATATAATATCTCTTGAAAACCCTATTTTACCGAAGAAAATTGGCACATTAGTTTTTCCTCCTCCACACAGTGCTGTGCGTGTTCACGAAAGTTATGTGCGCAACGATACTGCCTACTGTAGTGGCGAAAATGCGGGTTTATTTATTTTTGATGTGCGTGATGCATCAAACCCAACATTACTAAGTTCTATTACCCCACCCTATCCTGCTAATGCATATAACCACAGCAGTTGGTTAGATAGCTCTGGTAAATTTTTATTATTTTGTGATGAAACAACATTTGGAGTTGGTATGAAGATTTATGACTTATCTGACATAACCCAACCCAGAATTGTTGGTAATCCTTTTAAAGAAGAAGGCTCGCCACACAATGCTTATTGGAAAGGAAGATACGCTTATGCAAGTATGTATTATGGTGGCGTGCAGGTGTATGATTTACAAAATACAAACAGCCCTCAAATTACCGCTTATTATGATACATACCCAATAGAATACAGCAGTGGTTACAAAGGCTGTTGGGGCGTTTGGCCATTTTTACCTTCGGGAAATATATTAGCTAGCGATATGACTTATGGTTTATTTGTACTAAAAACCACCGCCAATTTGAGTGTAAGTGATTTTACAGAAACAAGGTTAAATCTAAACGTTTTTCCTAATCCGTTTAACAACAATATTAGCTTTACGGTTAGTGCAAACACTCCCGAAAATGCAACATTAACCGTATATAATTTACAAGGCAAATTAGTTTCAACACAAACCATAAATCTAAAAACTGGTATCAACAAAATAAATACAACTATTGATGTGGCCAACGGATTGTATTATATAAAATTAACTACTGCCCAAAATATTTACTCTGCACAAATATCAAAACAATAACGTGAAGCAAAACACTAATTTATACTTTTTTATTTTATTGCTATGCACCTTTAGCTTTGCTAATTTATTTGCACAAGAATCTAATAGAAAATCGCCTTTAACATACACCAACATTTGGGGTATTGATAGAAATATTAATGAACAATACCTTGATACAAACATGAATGAAACAGAGATTTTTCATCCCATGTATCAAAAAAATATATTGTTTCAAGATATGGGCAATATTGGCTCGGCAGGTAAAAGTGCTGTATTTAATTTGCAACAACCAGTTGGATTTAACGCATCATTTAATCCTTACCAAAACTACATGTTTAGTAATAACGATATTAGATTTTACAACACAACTGCTCCAATAACCGAATTGTTTTATAGCCAAGGCGCACAGGAATTATTGTTCTTAAAAGCTATGCATTCCCAAAATATTTTACCACGTTGGAATGTAGGAATTGATTTTAGCAGAATAACCTCCGAAGGTTTTTTATTGCGTCAAAAAGCGGGTCATTATAATACCCAAGTTACCACTAACTATCACTCAAAAAATAAACGTTACCAAATATTGGCAGCCCTAACATTTAACAATGGTATTTTACAAGAAAACGGTGGCATAACAAGCGACTCATCTTTTGAAGCATTAAGCGGAAGCAATAAAGCTGTAAATGTAAATTTAAACTTAAGCGAAAACAATTACCATAACCGCAGCGCAATAATCAAACAGTATTACAAATTTGGAAATGCCACACAGGTAATAAATGGAGAAGACACCTTGTATGGGTTTGAACCAAAATCGCAATTTAGCCACACATTTAAGGCCGAAGAAACATCGTATATTTTTAATAACAGTGGCGATTCTATTAATACATTATTGCCAAATCAGTTTTATAGTAATGTATCAGGCGTTACTTACGATTCTGTTTATAATGGTAAAATAGAAAACAGCATAAATTATAACTGGCTAAATAATAATATAAGCAACAAACGTAGTTTTATAAATTTTGGACTAACCCACCAAGCCATTGTAATTTCGCAACCAACCTATATTAATTATTATAATAATGTAATTGCAAAAACGCAACTCGAAAAGGTAAATAACAACCACAACTCGCTTAGTTATTTATTGGATGCTGCATATGTAATTACAGGATTTAACCAAAACAATTACAACTTAAAAGGAACTATAATTTACAATATAAAACCTATTGATTTTACCTTTGCAATTGCACAACAACAATACACACCAGATTATAACATGTTGAGGTTTGAGTCGAACCAATTTATTTGGAACAATAACTTTAAAAGCTCACACAGTTTCAGTCAGCATTTTGCCATTAAAACCAAAATGTTTCGCAATAATTTCAACATAGCAATCAACCATTATTTAATATCAAACCATACTTATTTAAACTATAACCTAATGGCCGAACAAGCCAATGATAATGCAAGTGTATTTCATATTGAATTTGGCAAAACATTTCAATTGGGCAAATTTTATTTTAACCATATTTTACACTATCAAAACAGTACAGAAAGTTATATTCCATTACCAAAATTTGGTGGTAGAGTAAGGTATTATTTTGAAACAAATTTTTACACCAGTAAAATACAATTGGGTGTAAATGTATATTACAACAGCAGCTATTATGGTATGGCTTGGAGCCCAGCTACACGAATGTTTTACTTACAAAACCAAACGCAAATAGGCAATTACTTTTTAGTAAACCCATTTATAAGTATGCAAATAAAACGGGCTGTATTATTTGCCCAGTTTGAGCATGCAAACCAGAATTTAATAAACAAAGGCTTTTATAATACACCACACTACCCTATTTCGCTGCAAAGCTTTAGAATTGGAGTAAGGTGGCGCATGTACAATTAATTTATTACTTTTACTTTAAAATACACTAACATGAAAAAAATATACCCACTAATCCTTAGCTGCTTTTTATTATTAACCAATGTTAATTCTTGGGCGCAATGTGCTATTCCTCAAACCAGCTTTTCTGATTGTAATTATTCGCCAATTGGGCATAGAGGTTATCCATCTTTGTATCCAGAAAATACATTATTGAGCATTGAAGAACTCTTTAAAAGAGGAGTAAAATATGCCGAAGTTGATGTGAGCATTACCAAAGATAGTGTGTATGTATTATTTCATGATAATCCTTCAATGTTTAGAACTACCAATGGCTCGGGCAAGCTAAATGATAAAACATTGGCAGAGCTGCAATTATTAGATGCTGGTTCGTGGAAAGGTGAGCAATTTAAAAATGCAAGAATACCTACCTTAATAGATGCACTTAAAATTGCCGAAAAATATGATGCTCACTTATACCTAGATACCAAAAATTATAATGTAGCTGCACTTAAAGCGGCTTTAGATGCGGCTGGTGTATCGCCAAATAGGTTTATGCCATCGCTAACCTATATTAACGAGGCAATAGAATTTAGAACATTGCTACCAAATACCCCATGGATTTGGTTTGGCGGTGGTGAATATCCTAATGATATTACAAACAACAGTTTTTACCAGCAATGTAAGCAGTTGGGCTGTTTTGCATTTGAAATAAGTAGTAGCAAACCTGGCGATAGCTTGTGGAACAACTTTAAAACCATTGTAAAGGCTAATGGCATGCAAACATGGGCATTTACGGTAAATGATAATGTAGAGTTAAATAGATTGGCTGCTTTAGGAGTTGATGGCATTGAGAGTGATAGGGCTTGGGAATCAGCAAGGCTAATTTGCAACCAGATAGATGGTGTACCATTTGAAAATAAAACAATGGCGAATTACTTATTTGATGGCAACCTAAATGCAAATTATATCGGTTCGCAAATTAGGTTATTAAAATACGAAAACACCCCAACAAGCGAGTTGCCAGAGTTTGCTTCATGTTCTGTTTGGGGAATACCATTTATTGAAAACCAAAACAAAACAGTAATGAAAGTACATCCATTTGATGCGAGTAATGGTTTTATGGTATTTAATAACTCAAGGAATGAAACTACTGGTATAGTAGATGATACTTATACGATAATAATGGACCTTTATATTCCCGCAGCCAGTATGGGCGATTATATAGCCTTATTACAAACCAGTACAGGTAATTTAAATGATGCGGATATTTTTATTGACCCATCGGGTGGAATTGGTGTTGACGATAGCTACCATGGTAATGTAACACCAAATACCTGGAATAGAATTGCGATAGTTTTAGATGGTAAAAATAATCTCATTAAAAAATACATTAATGGCGTTTATGTAGGTAAAAATGATGTGAACAGTAGCAGATGGACCATTTGGAACTCTTCAAAATCGGGCGATACACAAGGTTTTTTATTATTTGCTGACGATGATGGTGAAACCGCAGAAATGTATGTTAGTGCTGTACAGTTAAGAAACTATGTAGTAACAGATGCTTTAATTTCTGGCTTAGGTTCGCCTAAAAGTAGTGGCATAAAACTAGGCAATGCTACTATTTGGGATGTTACGTTAAGCACTTCATACAGCGACAGCACTATACTTGATTACGAACACAAAACATACTACTTTGTAATACCAGAAAACACTACTGCTGATAGCACACTTTTATCATACAAATTAACAAGTAATGCTACCTCTAATACAGCACTAACCAAGTATATTAAACTATATACTCCGTTTGAGTTTAAAGTAACATCAGAAGACGGAAGCATCCAAACAAACTGGACCATTTGCACACGCAAAGCTGGTACACATACCGGAATTAACAACAAGAAAATTGAAGCAGAAAAGTTGCTAATTGCTTATCCTAATCCTGCATCCAAACAATTGTTTATTGATAATTTAACCGAGAAACAAGCAAGCTACCAAATAATAGATATGCTAGGTAGAGATATACAACAAGGCA
>JAGPCI010000160.1 GCA_018058165.1 Bacteroidia bacterium | reverse complement strand
CATTAAGTTGTTTAATATTGGGTTACTTTTAATTATTGGTGTTGGTGGTACTATTTTATACAAAACAAATATTCTTAAGTACATAGAGTTTAACTCTGTATACAAATTTGTTTTATATTTTATATCACTCCCGATAGCCATTTCATTACGTTTAATACAATGGACAGGCATAATACCAACGTATAAAACTAATGTACTTAAAGTGTTTTGGCCAAAATTTGATGAAGTACATTATTCAGGGTATTTTAAATTAGTAAAGATTTTCAATTGGGTAATTATACTTTCTATATTAATTGTAAGTTATTTACTTATAACAAACCGCATATAATATAAAGCCACATCAATAAAAAGGATGTGGCTTTAATCAATAAGTTTAAGTTGCATGGCAAGCTTAATTAATTCGGCAATGCTATGTACTTCTAACTTGCGCATAATATTGGTACGGTGGGTATCTACCGTACGTGGGCTAATATGTATTTTTTCGCCAATTTCGGTATGTGATAACCCTTGTGCTACATACTTTACAATTTCGCGTTCGCGAGCTGTTAAAATATAACGTTTATCAATGCTATCGTCTATCCTATTTATTTCGGTTGAAACCTCCTCACTAAAATAAGTTCCACCTTTGGCAATTTCTTTTAATGCAGTTACGAGTTCTTTTTTGCCTGTATTTTTTAAGATGTAACCTTTTACACCAGCATCAATCATATCTGTAATAATTGCCTTATCGCCAAACATACTTAACGCCAATATTTTTTGTTCGGGCTTAATACGCCTAATGGCATGTGCAAACTGTATCCCGTTCATTTCGGGCATATTAATATCTGTAATTACAATATCGATATTTGCCTTTTTTAAACATGTTATTGCATCCTCGCTTCTTAAAGCTTCTCCTTTTATTTCAAATTCGGGTTCGTTTAGCAATAATGCCTTTATCCCATCAATAAGCATTTGATGGTCATCAATAATAAATAAAGAAATGGTGCTTTGCATAAGAGTTTTGCCCAATTAGTTTGTGGTTCACATAAACAAAAAAATTATATTTATACTTAATTCAAATTAAAAGGATTTAACATATATAAAGCAATTAACTTTAGTGTAATTTAACTGCAATATTAATTTTAACAGCGGTTAACTAAAAACAAAATAAAGCACCAAAATACGAAAGGATGTAGACTGAAATTTTATTTGCAACAATGTTATAAAGTTTTAAATTTGGATAAATTACAAGCACATGTTCAATATCAATTTATCCGAAAAACAATATAACTACATAAGTTTATCTGCATTGATTGTGTTTTTTAGTAAGGTAATTCTAAATATACTAACTTATAAATTTGGGTTAATTGGGTATTTAAATACCATTTCAATAATTCAAACCAACATTATATTGTATCTATTTATTCCTTTAGTTTTGATTATAAAAATACTGCAATGGAAAAATATAATTCCTAAATACGAGTCTAATCCGCTTAGCGTAATTTGGCCTAGTTATAACAAAACCAATTACCCACAGTATTTTAATTACAATACAAATCCAAACAGAAGATTATTACTTTTATTACTGCTTGGGTTGTTTTTAACTGTTACGGTATTGCTCTAAAACATATTAATTACCCATCAAAAAAGGCCATCATTTTATACAAACGATGGCCTTTTTAAATATAATAGGGCTAATATTCTATTCCCTAAAATCTTACTTCAAATTTTATGAATTAGCTTTTGCGTGATCGGCTAAAAACTGCGCCAAACCCTTATCTGTTAAAGGATGATTTAACAATGCTAAAATTGCACTTAATGGGCTAGTAATAACATGTGCACCGTATTGTGCTGATCTAATAATATGAACAGGGTTACGAATAGATGCGGCTAAAATTTGAGTTTGATATCCTTGTACAGAAAAAATCTGAGAGATTTCTGCAATTAACTGCATACCATCATAACTAATATCATCTAATCTGCCAACAAACGGAGAAATATATGTTGCACCAGCCTTGGCTGCTAATATTGCTTGTCCCGAACTAAAAATTAACGTACAGTTAGTTCTTATTCCTTTTGACGAAAAATATTTGATTGCTTTAATACCATCTTTAATCATAGGTATTTTTACCACAATATTCTCATGCAATGAAGCAAGTTTATCGCCTTCTGCAATCATTCCTTCGTAGTCGGTGCTAATTACTTCGGCACTTACATCACCAGAGGTAATGTTACAAATATCTACATAATGTTTTAAAATGGCTTCTTGGCCTTTAATGCCTTCTTTTGCCATTAACGAAGGATTAGTGGTTACACCATCTAAAATTCCAAGGTCGTTTGCCTCAGCTATTTGGGCCAAATTGGCGGTATCTATAAAAAATTTCATTCCCTTTTAATTTACTTGCAACATTAAACTTTTTACTGCGATTTTAATAATAAATTTGAACCATGGTTGATAAAGACTTTTGGGAAAGCCGCTGGCAGCAAGCACAAACAGGTTGGGATTTAAAAATGGTTTCGCCTCCTATTAAATTATTTATTGATGACCTTAGCAATAAGCAACTCAAAATTTTAATACCTGGCTGCGGCAATGCCCACGAAGCTGAGTATTTATTAAAACAAGGTTTTACAAATGTTACCGTTATTGATATAGCGCCTAGCTTAACTGCGCAATTACATATTAAACTAAAAAATTATGTTGATGCAGGGTTATTGACAATAATTTGTGGTGATTTTTTTAACCATACCAGTCAATATGATTTGATTATTGAACAAACATTTTTTTGTGCAATACACCCTAGTTTAAGGCCAAATTATGCTAAACACATGCAACAGTTATTAGCACCCAATGGCAGCTTGCAAGGTTTATTATTTAATACCCATTTTGATGGCGGACCTCCATTTGGCGGAAACACTACAGAATACTTAACTTACTTTAAACCGTATTTTAAAACTATTGAATTTACTCCTTGCACCAATAGCATTATACCACGCCAAGGCAATGAAGTTTGGGTTACTTTAAAGGCTTAAGAATTTTTAAACCCTATTTAAACACGGTTTAAATTTTAATTCCCAAGGTAACAAAAAAGCTTCTTCCATCAGCAGGTATAATTCCCGGACCAGGATACGACTCGGCTCTGCGGGTAAAATATATTTGGTTAAACAAGTTATTGCAACTGCTTTCTACAGTGTATCTTTTATACGAGTATTTTAAGCTGATATCAAATACTTTATAGGTTGGTATAATGCCATTTACTGCACCTGCTACTCTAATGGCATTGGTGGCATCTGTAAAATGCTCGGTAACATAATTGCCCTGAAAGGTGATAGAAACAGTGCTTATTTTATAAGTTAATCCACCCCGTAACATAATTGGTGGTGCCATTTCTACTTGTTTGTTATTGATACTTTTGTCTTGAGAATTAATGTATTTTGCATCTACCAAACCCACATTACCAAATATTAACACGCTACTTTTTGAATTACGTTTTACTGCCAATTTCCAAACATCAACTTCAGTAAAAAACTCTAAACCTGTATTGCGCGAATCTGCAATGTTTGTTCTAAATCTATAATCTTGGTACAAGGGCGGCTGGTCTGATTTTAACAACTGCCCAATGCGGTTATTGTAAGCAAGTAAAAACAAGGTAACATCATAATTTATTAATCCTTTATAATTTCCTCTTGCACCAAAATCAGCACTAAATCCACTTTCATCTTTCATGTTTGCATCTACCTTTAAATTAGGATTTACAATGCGCAAATCGTTAAAGTTTACCGCACGATAATTTTGAGAAAAGTTACCATAAAATTCCAAATATTTATTGACTTTAAAACTCACACCCACACCTGCCAATATCAATGAGCGGGCATTTGTTTGGTTGCTATAAATACTTGTATCTGCAATTACATTTCCTGCAAAATCTTTTGTTTGTAATCCATAATATCCGTTACTTCCAGTACTAATATATTCGTACCTAATACCGGGAGTTATGCTCCATTTATTATTTATTCTTAAAATATTTTCGGTAAAAAAACTTACATTTTTATTGATAAAAGTATAGTTTGATGCTTCTGGCTTTTGAGGGTTATTAAAGGTAAAATTGGCATCGCTACCTGCACTACCATTGCCTTGTAATGATGTGGTAGTGCCATAATAAAACCTAGCACCCACCAACAAAGTATGTTGTTTATTAAACAATTTGTAATGATGAAGCAACCGGGTTTCGTTACCAATATTTGCAAAATCGCCAGCAATTAAAGTGCGATTACCTCCTAAATCAATTACATTAATTCGCTCTAAATTACCCACTGATAATCGTTGAGATATTAAACCAAAATTGCGGATATTTAATTTGGTTCGGTTACTAAATTTATAATCAAAAGTAAGGGCAAATAAATTCCAATTTACCTTAAACCAATTTCGTGCTCGATACGAAACACGTGCATCTTTTTCAAATTGTGCATCAGTTAAACCACCCGGCTGCTGCGCATTGTATTGCATAAAAGTATAATCTGCATTGACGGTAAAATTACTATTTAAACTATATGCTGCCGAAGCATAAATGGTATTTACATCAAACTGAGAATTTGGCCTCCAGCCATTGCCTTGCTTATGGTTATAAAAGGTATAATAATTTAATCGGCCTTTTGCTATTGTGCCGCCAATGCTATTAAACGAACCTAAAAAACCAAACGAACCTAAAGTTTGCCTACTTACCACTTCAATTTTTTTGTTGGTTGGTCCTTTTTTAAACACAAAATTTAACATGCCACCAAACTGTGTTCCGTACTGCAAACTTGCTGCTCCCCTAACAATTTCAACTTGTTCAAGTGCTTCAATAGGTGGTGTGTAATAACTCTCTGGATAACCCAAAGCATCGGCACTAATATCATATCCGTTTTGGCGGGTATTGAAGTTAGAGGTTCGGTTAGGACTTAATCCTCTTCCGCCCACACCAAGCTGCAATCCTGCTTGATCGCTCTCCCAAATGTTTAAGCCAGGTACTTTACTAAACACTTGCCTTGCATTATTGGTAGCCAAGTTTGCACCAATATCTTTTATTAAAATTAACTCGTTTTTCTTGGCTTCATAAATTGCAAAACCTTCTACACTTTTAAGCCTGCTTATGCCATTTAGTTGTTCTTTTTCTGAAACAATAATGGCCTCATTTAAATTCCGGCTAATAAAAACTAGCTCAACATTGTAAACTTCAATCAATGAATCTACATCAATTACATCAACTATTTTTTGCATGCCTTCGTAAAACACTTCGATGGTATATTTTCCATAAGAAATATTTGGCAACTTAAACTGGCCTTGTTGATTGGTTTGTGTTTTAATTTTTAATTGAGGCAATGCAATTGTTGCACCTGCTATTGGCTTATGGGTTGATAAAAATGTTACTTCTCCAGTAAGCGCTGATTGTTGTGCTTTTGCTACCAATTGCAGCATAATTAATATAAAAAAGTACACCCTATTCATAAGCTAATATCCAGTTTTTGGGTGCCCACGAATCGTTAAGTTGAAGTAAATTTATGGTATCGTTAAATAACAATTTACTTGGTTTGGCATTAAGTGTAACATACACCTCGGCCCTTACTTTATTTATGTTTAAACCTTGGTTATTGTAATGCTGCTTTAAAAATTGGGCATACTGCAAAATTAAATCCGGTTGCATAGCCATTTGTTTTTCTTGATGCGGATTTAAAAACTTGGTATTATCCACTACACCTTCTTTATTGTTATTTGCATCGGTAACATAAAAGGTGGCTGTACCTGCTTTTTCCATAAGCATAACTCGCCAACTAAAACGATAACCTTCTTCGGCCCAAAATAAATTACCTGGATAACACAAGTACCTTAACGGAAACAAAACATGAAAACTAAACCACACTACAATTAAGCCTGTAACAAACCTTTTC
>JAGPCI010000159.1 GCA_018058165.1 Bacteroidia bacterium | reverse complement strand
GAATAAAAAAGTTGAAGAACTCAGCAAAGGTATGCAGCAAAAAATTCAGTTTATAGCAACTGTTTTGCATCAACCCAAATTAATTATTTTAGACGAACCTTTTAGTGGTTTTGATCCAATAAATGCCGAGTTAATTACCAAAGAAATTTTAAAACTTAAACAACAAGGCAGCAGCATTATTTTTAGTACGCACCGCATGGAAAGTGTTGAACAATTATGTGATGATATTGCCTTAATTAATAACTCGCAAAAGGTATTAGAAGGTTCTGTTAAACAAGTGCGCGAACAATTTAGAACACACACTTTTACCATACAATGTACAAATGAGCATTTAATTTTACCTGATAATTATCAGTTGGTAAGTAGCAAACAACTGCATGATAGGCACTTTGTGTTTGAAGTAAAATGTCCTGATTTAGCATCTAATAATTTTTTGCTAAGTCAGTTGGTAAACCAAACAGAAATCATCAGCTTTGCCGAGGTATTACCAACCATGTCAGAAATATTTATAAACGTAGTAAATTCACATCAACCCAATAAAGTAGCAGCAGCTGCACAATAACATTTTTTAATATGAGTGATATAAAACAATACATCGAACAAAACAAACAACGTTTTTTAGACGAACTTTTTGCGTTATTACGCATTCCTTCAATTAGTGCCGATAGCGCCTATAATGGCGATGTGGCTAAAGCTGCCGAATTTGTTGCCGAAAGCATGCGTGCTGCCGGAGCTGATAAAGTGGAGGTTTGTAAAACACCAGGCCATCCAATTGTGTATGGCGAAAAAATTATCGACCCAAGTTTACCTACCGTTTTGGTTTATGGCCATTACGATGTGCAACCTGCTGTACCGCTAGAATTGTGGCATACTCCACCTTTTGAACCTACCATTAAAAAAACAGCTGTACATCCTGATGGAGCTATTTTTGCCCGTGGTTCGGCAGATGATAAAGGACAATTTTACATGCACGTAAAAGCGTTCGAATACATGATGAAAACCAACAATCTTCCTTGTAATATTAAGATGATGATTGAAGGTGAAGAAGAAGTAGGAAGTAATAATTTAGCTGATTTTTGTGTAGCTAACAAAGAGCGTTTAAAAGCTGATATGGTGTTAATTTCTGATACATCAATTATAGCAAACGATTGCCCAAGTATAGATACTGGTTTACGTGGTTTGAGTTATGTTGAGGTAGAAGTTACTGGTCCTAATCGCGATTTACACAGTGGTGTTTATGGTGGTGCAGTAGCTAATCCTATTAATATTTTAGCAAAAATGATTGCTAGTATGCATGATGAAAATAACCACATTACCATTCCTGGTTTTTATGATAAAGTTGCAGAATTAACAGCAGCCGAACGTAAAGATTTAAACTTAGCTCCGTTTGATTTAGAAGAGTATAAAAAGGATTTAGAAATATCTGATGTTAGAGGCGAAACTGGCTTTACAACACTTGAACGTACTGGTATTCGTCCTACTTTAGATGTAAACGGAATTTGGGGTGGATATATTGGCGAAGGCGCAAAAACAGTATTACCAAGCAAGGCATTTGCAAAAATTAGCATGCGTTTGGTACCTCACCAAGTAAGCGATGAAATTACCGATTTATTTAAAAATCATTTTGAGAGCATTGCTCCTGAAGGTATAAAAGTAGAAGTTCGTCCTCATCACGGAGGCGAGCCTGTGGTTACTCCTACAGATAGTATTGCATACAGAGCTGCCGCAAAAGCAATGGAAACTACATTTGGTAAAACCCCAATACCTACACGTGGTGGAGGAAGTATCCCTATTGTGGCGATGTTTGAAAAAGAATTAGGCTTAAAATCGGTATTAATGGGCTTTGGATTAGATAGCGATGGGCTACACTCACCTAACGAACATTATGGCATTACCAATTACTTAAAAGGGATTGAAACCATTCCTTATTTCTTTAAGTATTATGCCGAAGGAAGTAAATAATCAGTTCTAAAATCATACAAAAACGGCTGCTACCAATTGGTAGCAGCCGTTTTTTTGTTTAACCCAAATTCGCTTTTACAACAACGTATTTGCAATGTTAGCTAATGCGCTACGTTCACCTTTTTCTAAAGTAATATGGGCATAAATTGGGTTGTCTTTTATTCGGTCAATCATGTAACTTAATCCGTTTGATTGTGCATCTAAGTAAGGAGTGTCAATCTGGAAAACATCACCTGTAAAAATAAATTTGCTGCCTTCGCCTGCACGTGTAATAATAGTTTTTATCTCAAGTGGAGTAAGGTTTTGCGCTTCATCAATAATAAATAATATGTTTGATAAACTCCTGCCTCTTATATAAGCTAATGGCGAAACAACCAATTTTTCTTGAGTTACCATATCTGTAATTTTTTGATACTCTTTGTCGGTTTCTTTCCATTGACTTTGAATTAATTTTAAATTATCCCAAAGTGGTTCCATGTAGGGATTTATTTTACTTTTTATATCACCAGGTAAATAACCAATATCTTTATTGCCAAGTGGCACAATTGGCCGTGCTAAAAATATTTGTCTATAATTATGGCGTTGTTCTAATGCAGCAGCTAGGGCCAATAATGTTTTTCCTGTTCCAGCCACACCTTGTATACTTACCAACGAAACATCAGGATTAAGAACTGCATGCATAGCAAAGGTTTGTTCAGCATTACGTGGTTTTATGCCATGGGCAGTGCGTTTATCAATACGTTCAATGCTTTCGTTTTTGGCATTGTAAAAACACAATACGCTCGACTTATTATTTTTTAAAACAAAGTATTGATTAGCTGCTGGCCGTTTTTTAAATAACAAATCGTAACTCACAAATCCATCACTATAAATTAAATCAATCACAGATTGTTTAACGCCATCAACCATGGTTGAACCCGTGTGTAAAGTTTCAAGATTTTTAATTTTACCAGTTTCATAATCCTCAGCAGTAAGGTTAAGCGCTTTGGCTTTTAGGCGTAAGTTAACATCTTTTGTAACCATCACTACCTTTCTGGTAGGGTATTCTTCACTTAATGCTAAGGCCGCATTTAGTATTTTATGATCTGCTTTTCTATCACCAAAAACTTGTTGTGCATCTACGCTTGCTTTTTCTTTAAACTGTACCCTAAGTTTACCTCTGCCACGGCCGTTTATGGCAATCCATTCTGTAAGTGTATGTTCTCCTGATAGTTTATCTAAATACCTAATAAACTCGCGTGCTTCAAAGTTAATGGTGTCATTTCCTTTTTTAAAATTATCCAACTCTTCAAGCACAGTAATAGGTATCGCTACATCATGTTCCTGAAAATTATTGATACATTTATTATCATGTAAAATTACAGAGGTATCTAAAACAAATATTTTTTTGGTTGAAGTTACTTTCTTAGCCATATTTTTTGCTGTTTAAAATAAGTGGTTTAATAGTATTTAATGTTTCAAATAACGAATAATAACATACACTTCATTGCTCAATACATAATAGTTGTAAACAGGTTATGTACACAAGTGTAATGTGCTTTTAATAAATTAAATGGGAGAGGGTTTGGGTTGAAAAGGGGGAGTGGTATGTTATAGAATTATTAAGTGGATTAAATTAAACCACGGCATAAAGTAGCTTTTAAACAAGCTTGTTATATTTACATTTAATAAACTGAAAAATCAACCAAAGCCCCTTAATGTTTAATTACCAATTTAAGTGTATTTATTTGGTGACCTTGTTTAATAATAACAATATAAATGCCTTCATTTAAGCCTTCAATACCTTGTAATGGAATATTGTTTTTGCCAATTATTAGCGCTGCATTTTGTGTGCTAATACTGTTGCCAGTTATATCTTTAATCTGTATTTCGGTTTGCTGTGCCTTGGCCGAATGGATTATAATGGCTGTTTGATTTGCAGATGGATTTGGTTGCAGCGTTATGTCTGTCGAATTTAATTCATCAGTATTTATAGTTATCACTTCACTTAAATCTGTTTTACCATCAATATCAACTTGTTTTAACCTGTAAAATAAAGTTGTTGTATTATTTACAGTTGCAATGTTTTGCACATCTGCATCAACATATAAATAGCTAGAAGGGGATGTGCTATTTCCTTTACCTTTAACAGAAGTAATTTCTTCAAATAATTTCCCATCTATCGAGCGTTCTATAATAAAATAATCGTTATTAATTTCGGTTGCAGTAGTCCAATTTAGGTTTACTGATTGGTTAATTTTTACTGCCTGAAAAGAAATTAACTGAACAGGAAGTGCACCAGAACTACCTACCCCAAATGGAGCAAAAGTTGTAACACCTGTTATGGTTTGAGTGTATGGATTAGTGCCTGATGCAGCAACTGTCGCATTTGGCATCCAGCCATAAGCAGTGTGCTTTGAAATGTAAGAAGCAGCCCTATTAAAGCCAGAAAGTTCATCTCCGGCATTCCATTGTAAAGTAATAGTAGCATTACTTCCACCAGCAGTTTCTTCATTAATAATCCAAGTACGGTTTACTGCATTGGTATTTATTTTTGCACCAATTGGTATCAACCCCGAATAATTATTGGTAACACTATCTCTTAAGGTTACACTAAATGCATCGGCTATTCCAATATTGGTAATGGTAACTGGATTGTTGTAAGTTGTAGTAGCACCAACGGGAAATATAACAGCTCCAGTTCTACCACCTGTACCAATATTTCTAATGGTTAGTTTTGATTGAGCGCCTTCTGTTTTCACTACTGCTATGTTATAAGTTGCATTCGAATCAATTAATAATTCGAATTGAATTCTTAGTGGAATGGGTGCAGTTATGTTGTTTTTAATAATTACATTTCCGTGCAATAACGCAAATACAGAATTTTGAATGGCTATATTATAATATGTGCCCGAAGGTATAAATTGAGGTGAGGTATTTCTAAAAATACTAGTTCCTTTTGAACCGTTGTATGTACCAGTACCCGTTATGTCTCCATTAATAATTAATGAGTCGGTATTTGAGTTAAGCGAGCAGTTTTTACCTGTTTCAATTACCAAGTGATTAATGGTAACATTTCCACTAACAATTGGATTATAAATTGCAGATGAACGTACTACTATATTTTGATTGGCAGATGGAGTTTCTCCGTAAAGCCAGTTTGCATTGTTGTTCCAATTGTTATCAACCCCGCCTGTCCAAACGCTAGTATAAGTAGTTAACGAAACAGAATCGGTATAAACTGAAGAACAAGCATTGCTTATTTTACAACGGTAAAAACCATTCATAAAATCAGAAAAATAAATTTGATTTAATGATAAAAAAAATGCGGTTAAAGTTAAGGAATCGCTGTTGGCGCCTGAATATTCTAAAAAACTAAATGGACTCATATCATTCCAAGCTCCATTAGTTTTTTTCTGCCACTGGTAAGTTAATGCACCTCCTGTGGCCTTAACCACAAATGCACCTGAATCAGATTTAGAGTAACCACTAACAGGCTGATTAACTATTTGTGGTGTGGTATTTATTAAAATTAAAACAGCAGCAGAAGTATCTGAAGCACAAGTTCCAGAGTTAACTACCCTTTTAAACCATGTATCTTGAGACAGCGAACCTGGTGTATAGTTTTGGGTATTGTTGGTACCACTTGCTAAAACAAAACCACTAGTTGCATTGGTGGTAGAGCTTAGCCAACTGTACGCATAGTTAGTGCTGTCTTCACCCGTTGGTGTTAATCCAATTAAAGCGGTTGGTGATGAGCCAGAACAAATGGTTTGTGCTCCTGTTATGGTATTGTTTCCAATTGCAGCTGGTTGTGTAATTGTTACTTTAAAAGGTATTGTGCACAATCCAGTGTCTGATATGGTACAAGTATATGTTCCGGCTGGCAAGGCAGAAACACTTGCCGTACTATTTGCAACTGGTGACCAAATGTAAGTATAAGTGCTACTGCCGGAAATAGAAATG
>JAGPCI010000158.1 GCA_018058165.1 Bacteroidia bacterium | reverse complement strand
AAACACTCCAATGCAATTTGGGTAGCACGTTCGGTATAAGCCTCATCTTGTTGTGGCGTATTATCAAATGCCTTTGGGTCGTTATAGGTTGTGCCAATGCGCAAGGCTACTCCAGGTATAAATGGACAGTTTTGTTCGGCATCACTACAAGTCATTATTGCAGCAAAGTTTTGTTGTGGGTTTTCTGGGTGATTATATACTTTGGAAAAACATGTTGTAAAAGCATTATCATCAAATTTTACTTTGTAAGTTGGGTTGAAGTTTTCACCGTTATCCGTTACATCAAACCCGATTTTTTGTAAAGCCTTAATTGCATTAGGATTAAAAGCAGTGGCCTCTGTACCACCAGAAAATGTATGAATATTTTTTATTCCATAATACTGTGCTGCTGTGGCTGCCCATACTTGTCCAAAATGGCTTCTACGCGAATTGTGTGTGCATATATAAACCAAGTTTACAGCTTGTTGCTTATCAATTTGGGTTTGAATATAATCGCTTATTTTTTGTAATAATTGTTTTCTGTCATCGCTTATTTCATTAAAATGTTGAGTTAAGCCATCGCAAAATGATTTTATTTTTGGGTACATAAATTGGTGAAATTAGTTATTAAATGATGAACGTTTTTTTAGTGCATATTGCACCAGTAATATCAATGCAGGTACTTCTATTAATGGGCCAATTACACCTGTAAGTGCCTCGCCACTATTAATACCAAAAACTGCAATAGCAACAGCAATTGCCAACTCAAAATTATTACCCGATGCTGTAAAAGCAATTGATGTAGATTTACCATAATCGCTACCTAAATATTTACTTAAAGCAAAGCTAATTACAAACATTACAACAAAATAAATAACCATCGGAATTGCAATTCGAATAACGTCAAACGGAATTTGAACAATTGTTTCGCCTTTTAAACTAAACATTAACACTATGGTAAATAATAGAGCTATTAAAGTTATTGGCGATATTTTAGGTATAAACTTATGCCTTAGCCACTCATCTCCCTTTGTGGCAATAATGCCATAGCGCGTTATTAAACCTAATGCAAACGGAACTCCTAAATATATACCTACGCTTTGGGCAATTTGGTCAATGGTAATATTTATTTCCATCCCTTTAAAGCCAAATAAAGGTGGTAACACCATTAAAAACAACCAAGCATAAATACTAAAAAACAGTATTTGAAAAATGCTATTTAATGCAACCAAACCGGCTGCGTATTCACGGTTTCCATTAGCTAAATCGTTCCATACTATCACCATTGCAATACACCTGGCTAGGCCTATAATAATTAACCCGTTCCGGTATTCGGGGTAATCGCCTAAAAAAATAAGTGCTAAGGCAAACATTAATAACGGACCAATTATCCAATTTAAAACCAATGATAATGCTAGTACTTTTTTGTTTGAGAATACCTCATTCATTTTGCCATAATCAACCTTTACAAGTGGTGGATACATCATTAAAATTAAGCCAATGGCAATAGGAATATTTGTTGTGCCACTATTAAATTTATTAATTAAATTGGCTGATGAAGGAATAAAATAACCGATGGTTACACCTAAAATCATGGCTAAAAAAATCCATAAAGTTAAGTAACTGTCTAAAAACGATAGTCTCTTTTTCATATTTAATTAGGTAGGCAATTTAAATTTTACCGTATTTTAAAATTATACCAATTTGGCCTGCATGGTAAGCAGTGTGTGAAGTAATACGCCCAATTGCTTGTGCTTTAGTTCTTGTGCCAAATTCTTTAGTGGTAATTTCTTCGTTCCATTCATCCGGCAATACATTGTTAATGGCCTGCTCCAAATAGGTATGCGAGTTGGCCAAATAAGCTAATAATTCTTGTAAATTGGTATATTGGCTTTTGTCTTTGCCAACGCCTAATGTTTCAACAGTTCCTTTAATATCTAAGCCAAAAACATTGCGTGCAAATAACTGCTCCACTTCGCCAATGTGCTTTAATAAAAAACCTATGCTGTTTGATTGTGGGTGTAATCTTTTTAGCAAGTCGGCTGCTGTAATTTGTGCAAATTGATTGGTTAATCTTGTTCTCGACTCGAGCCATAACTCAAGTATTGCTTCGGTTTGATTCATATATTTTGGAAATAGCGTTTAGCAGCATCCACCACCTGGGGTGCAGGTTGAATTGTTATTGGCTGTATTTAAATTTACTAAATTTACTTTTAGTTTTTCTGGAGGTATGCCACATTTATCTTGTGCTAAACAGTTGGTAGTTTTGGTTGTTAACTCAAAATTGCCAGTTGCCGCATTAAAATATAAACCATATTTACCTATGGTTTCTGCTTGGTACTCAACTTCCACTTCTGCGTCAGGCAAACGCAAAATTCGTTCAGATAAGTCAATAATATCTGTAAGTTTTTGTGGAGCCAATCTGTGGTCGAAATCATTGGCTTCCCATAATTGAAAATTAACAACTTGCTCATTTCTAATTTTTCCGCCACAATCTATAAACTGTTTGGTAATTAAACCAATCTCTGTAACATGAAAATGAATGGGAACCATTGCTCCGTTTGGCAATTTAAAGGCTACTTCACTTAAGTTTTTAAGTGCATTTTTTACGTCTGATAACTTCATGATTTTATTTATTTGCAGCAAATGTCTGCTGGTTTTTTACTGATTAATTCGTTTGCAAGCTGATTAAATCTATCCATGTATTCTTGTAGTTTTTCCCAATTAATACAGTAGCAAGATTTTGGTCCGTTTAATGTCCCTTGAATAATTCCCATGTTTTTTAGTTCTTTTAAATGCTGCGATACTGTAGATTGTGCCAGAGGCAATACTTCTACAATTTCACCACATATACATTGGTTGCGCTCGGCAAGGGTTTTTAAAATTGCTATTCTAGCGGGATGCCCCAAGCTGCGTGCAAAATCTGAGATAATGATTTCGTCTGCTAAAAATTCTCCTTTTTTGTTGATGGCCATACTAAAATTATATATCGCAAATATACGATTGATGTTGGTTCATGCAAATTATTTAAACTTATTTGAACACAAATTGTTACTTTTAAATCTAAATTTATTTACATTTACGTATATAACTTATATTATGAAAAGAAAAGTGCTTTTAACTTATATTATGAAAAGAAAAGTGCTTTTTTTTATCCTTATTTTAGGAATGTTTTTTATTTCCTATTCGGCATACACATATACCAGTGCACCGCCAGATTCATATACAAATGCTCCAGGCGAATCTAATTGTACATCGTGCCATAGTGGTACTGCACTTAATGGTGGTGGAGCGTTAAATAACATCACATTAACCACATCTACCTCCCTTACTTCACTACTACCTAATACAACCTATAATTTTAGTTTATCTTTTAACCAAGCAAGCCGAATTAAATATGGTTTTCAATTGTGTGTATTGCCTTCTGGGGCAAATAGTTCATCGGCTAGTATTGGTACTTTAATAGCATCTGGAAGTGGCACTCAGTTGTCGTCAACATCAAGCCCTAACAGAACATATTTAATGCACGATGCAAGTGGTACATCAGCTCCATTGGCATCTAAAACATGGCAGTTTCAATACACAACACCCAATATTGCCAATGCCACTCCACAGTTTTATGTAGTTATAAATGCATCAAATAATAACAGTTCAACCTCTGGCGATTTTATTTATGCAAAAACATTTGCTGCCTCAGTATTACCAGTTAAATGGGGTGATGTTGGCGCTTTAATAAACAATGGAAATACGGTTATAAATTGGAGTACACTTACAGAAACTAATAATAATTATTTTGAAATTGAAGCAAGTTTAAATGGTTTTGACTGGGAGGTGGTAGCAAAGGTTGCGGGTAGTGGAAATACATCTGTAATTACAAAATATACCTATACCGATTTAAGCAATAATAAAAGTTTATATTATAGAGTAAAACAAGTTGATTACAATGGTGCATTTGATTACTCTAAGGTTGTTGGAGTTAAATTACAACCACAAGAAACAATTGTTCCGATATTTGATGCATCAAACAAACAAATTTTACTGCCAAATATAGAGTTAGAAGACATGAAATTAACAGGTTTAAATGGAGCTGATTTTGCTATAAACTCAACAATTAATAACGGATTAATAGAGCTTGATGTACACTATTTACCAACAGGTATTTATGTGTTAACAGCCAAACATAGTGGGCAGTTTTATTACTGGAAAATTTTAGTAAACTAAAGAAATGCTCTAATAAATTAGAGCAATTCTTTCAACTCTAGTATTTTTTCCTTATCAATAGGTTTAGAGTAAAATTTTTTAATTAAGGGTTTGCTTTTAGCTTTTAAAATATCATCATCAAAAACCGATGAGGTAAGCATCACGAACTTACTTTCATGTTGTGACTTGTATTTATCAGTTGCTACCTCATCAATAAACTCCCAACCATCCATTTCGGGCATACTAATATCTACAAGTATATAGTCAAAAACAGGACCGTTGTTTTTCATGTTTTCGCTAAGTATGCTCAGCGCTTCAATTCCATGATATGCTACTACAATGTTAGCATCAGGGTAAACCAATTTAAAAATACGTTTGTTTATGTAATTGGTTACTTCGTCATCATCAATTAATAGAATATTCATATTATTATGTTGGTTTAAAGGTTTCTTTTTATATTTACAGTTACAGTGGTACCAATGTTAACGGCACTATTCACACTTATTTTTCCGCCTAAAGTTTCAATTTGTTTTTTAATAATGTGTAGTCCAATACCCGACCCTTCAATATTAGTATTAAACCGCTGAAAAAGTCCAAAAAGTTTCTCGCCATATTTATCTAAATCAATTCCAATTCCATTGTCTTTAACTTGTATTTCAATGCCGTCTTTTTTAGTTATTGTTAGCAATTCAATAACAGCAGGTGAATTTGGTTTTCTGTATTTAATAGAGTTGGTTATCAAGTTTAACAAGATACTGCTAAGTGCTTTATGGCTATAATAAACTTCAGTAGTTGCAAATTTGCAAGTAATTAGCGTGTTTGTTTCAACAATTAACTCACTAATAGATTCTTTTACTTCATTAAAAACTTGCTCAATATTTAGCGATTGTAAATCATTGTTTACATCGTTACTTGATACCACATGAATTAAATCTTTTAGTGTATTTGATAAGTTTTTGGTAGTATCATTCAATTTTGTAATAATATAGTCATTATCGGGTGATGAAGGATTATTTCTGTCATACAATTGCATTAAGCTTATTATGTTAACCACTGGTGCACGCAAGTTATGCGATGCTACATAGGCAAATTTCTCTAACTCAGCATTGCTCAATAATAACTCTTCAGTAGTTTTTCTTAGTGCATTGGTTTGTTCTCGAACTTCTTTTTTTAGCAAATAATTATAACTAAGTACAAAAATAATACATACCAATAATGCTAAACTAATGTAAAAAACTAATCTAAATTTACCCTTATACTCAACAGGTATTTGTGTGTATATAAAACCATCAAGTGTGATGTTTTGTGGCGAAAGGCCAAGTTGTTTATGCGTGTTTAAAATGGTTTGCCAGCGGCCATGGTTCATGTGTCCTATCGAAATTAAATCTGGTTCAGCAAGTTTGTAAATGGCAGCGGCTTCTTTTAATAAAATATCCTTAGTAACACCTCTGTTTATTACACCAGGTAAAGCAAGTATATAATCGGCCATTTCTTCTTGGTGCGCAAAGGCATATTCCCAACCTTTTATTAAAGCACTTTTAATATTGTCAACTTGGGTATTGTTGTTTTTAACATAATCTTGAGTACTAAATAATAAATCACCGTAAAAATCTACCCCATAATCTTCAGGTTTAATAATATTGTATGATATGCCCATTTTATCAAGCATATAGGGCTCAAAAGAAATGTATCCAGAAAGGGCATCGGCTTTACCGTTTGCTAAATAATTTAAATCCCAAACG
>JAGPCI010000012.1:15521-20694 GCA_018058165.1 Bacteroidia bacterium | reverse complement strand
GTAAGTCCCTTTTCTTCTCTAATATTCTTCATCAACCTAGAACCAAAGTAACCACCAAGAACTAAGTTTAATAGTTGTAGTTTTTTAAAGTCTGGATGTTTTCTGTTTATTATTCTACACCCCAAACGCAAGGTTGCTTGTGCCGATTTTTCTTTTTTTATTATTCTATTCTCACCTTTTATTACTGTGCTAGCGTAGCTATTTTTTGTGTTTGACGGACTAAAGCCACCACTAAATACCTCTAGTGCATTAATTGTTTCCTCGCTTACATCACCTGCTATGGTAATATATTTCATAGAATTTGCATAATTGGTTTCATGAAAGTTTATTAGTGTTTCACGTGAAATATTATCATAATCTTCTGACAAAGAGCTTGTTGATATAGGGCTTGTGGCCCCAAATACGCTTTCGTAATAATTTTTATTACAGATATAAGAAGTTTTTTTCTGCTGAACTTTTAATTTTTGTTTAGCATTCTTTTTGTATATATTTAACTCACTATCAGGAAATTGCGCGTTTTTTACCACATCCAATACAACCGCTAAACAGTTATTTAGATGCTTTTTTAAACAGTATAAGGTTAATTGTGCATCATCAATTCCACATCGTGTTTGTAGGTAACTACCATAAAAATCTAGCGAATCGGCAATTTCTTCTGCGGTTCTTGTTTTGGTTCCTTCGGTAAGAAGTTTATTTACAGTTCCTGCAATTGTGTTTTGTGTTTGTTTTGCAATACCTGCATCAAACACAAACTCTACCCTTAAAACCTCATCTACGTTTGCGCTTAGTGTATAAATAGGTATTCCTGTTCCTCCAATCGTTTTTGCGCTTATCGGAAAATCAAGATTATTTATCTTTTGTGTATCTGGAGCTACCGCTCTATTTAAATTAGTCATGTTTTGCGTGATAATATAAAATGCTGCAATTTGTTGGTTTTAAGTAGGTTTTTGCTACTCTTTTAATATCTTCTACTGTTACTTTTAGGTATTCATTGGCTTCTGTATTCACCAATTCAATATCACCATAATATGCAGCATATGCAATTTTCATTGCCTTATTAAGCACTCCCATATCATTAAACCTAATGTTAGTTTCCGTTTTATTTTTAACCTTTTCCAACTCTGTTTCGGTAATGCCTTTTTCTATTAACTCTTCTAATATTTTTTCTATAGCTTCTTCTGCTTGTTGGTGTGTAATTCCCTTCACCAGTTTGCCTTCAATTATTGCCAAGCCAGCATCACAGTCGCCACTTTGATAACAATCAATCTCACTAAAAATTCTTTGTTTTTTTAGCAATTCGTTATATAACCTTGCCGACTTTCCCCCGCCTAATATATCTGTCATTAAATCGGTTGCGTAATAATCTGGATGCATACGTTCACAGATATGATACGCCATTACTATAGAATCTAGTGGTACATCATTATATACATGTTCTACTCTTTTCTCGGTTTGTTCAGGTTCGGTTTTATAGTTGTCAGCCTCAACATTAATTGCGGTTATTGGCCCAAACCATTTTTCTGATAGTGCTTTGGTGGTTTCGAGGTCGATATTTCCGCTAATAACCAATATGGCATTGTTGGGCCCGTAGTGTTTGCTAAAAAAGTCTTTCACGTCCTCTATGGTTGCATTTTCGATGTGCGAAAACTCTTTGCCTATTGTTGGCCAACTATATGGGTGTACCTTATACGCCAATGGCAAAAGCCTCAACCAAACATCACCATATGGCTGATTGATGTAGCGCTCTTTAAACTCCTCAATTACCACGGCCTTTTGTACATCAAGTACTTTCTGACTAAAATCTAAACTTAACATTCGGTCGCTTTCTAGCCAAAATGCGGTTTCAATATTATTAGCAGGAAGTGTAATGTAATAATTGGTGATGTCGTTACTTGTAAATGCGTTATTGTCGCCTCCGGCAATTTGAAGTTGGTTATCAAAGTCGGTTATATTAATTGAACCGCCAAACATTAAGTGTTCAAACAAATGAGCAAAACCCGTTTTTTCAGGATTTTCATTTTTTGATCCAACTTTGTAAAGGAGATTTAAAACACATAGTTTTGAGTTAGTATCGAGGTGATGAATTACCTTTAAACCGTTTGCTAACTCAAATTGATTATAATTTATCAAAATGCAGGTTTGTTTTGGTGTTAAAACAACAAATTTAGCGTTTAGGTGCGCTATACGGCTGCTTTAACAGAAAGATGACCAAACACTTTACCCACAACAAGATGTTTTATTAGACACTGTCTAAAAAACAAAGTAATTACCTACACATTATCAGATATTTACTAAAAATTGTATCCCATATTTACATAAAATGCAAAAGTGCCGAGTTGTGTGTTTCGCATAATGGTAAAATCTAACGGACCAAGAATAGAATTAAATCCACCAGTAATTCCATATCCAATTATTTGGTTTGATTTTTTTAAAACATCATCACTTGTAAAATACCGTACAAAATTTTGGTTGTAATACCCTGCATTAAGTTTTGGCGTAATAAATAAGTTTTTTGAAAGTTCGTATTGATAACCGAAAGATACCCCCATGTAGTTGTTTGCCCTAATTTGATAATCACTTAAACCGATAAAAGGAATTTGGTTACGGAAATTTGGAATTAGCCCACCCAACATAAAATTGTTATAAATTGATGATGCATCAGAATTGTGTTCGAATGGATTTAGGGTAAAACCACTTGAAAAGCCGAATAGAATAGTTGTTCGTTTGTTAATAGGGAAAAACCTGTTTGATATTAATTTAAATTGCAGATATTTTGATGATACCAAAGAGTCCTCTAATGTTTGGGTCATTTTATTTGTTGTTAAATTACCACTAAAAGTATCTCGAGAAATAATATTAAAACTTGGCGAATTGTTAAATAAGTAACCAAGGCTCATGTTAATTTTTGAGCCTTTACGAGAGTAATAATGCCTATCCAAAGTGTTTAAATTAAAATCTAAATAAACCCTATCTTGAATTAGGCTTCCATCGTAATTGTTTCTGGCGCCAAAAATTGATGGCGTAAACACAATATACTCTCGCATTATTCCCGCTCCTGCCGTATTAACTGTTAGTGTTGCTATTTGATACTTTATATCAATAGCTGTATATTTTTGGGCATATTGTGCCAGTTGATTTTCACCCTCAAAAATTGGTAATTCATTTCCATCGTAAGAAAATTTTATACCCAGGCCATGAGTTTTTGCAGAACCTAAATATTTAAAATACTCACTCTTAAATCTAAACATATCAGCAATGTTTATGGTAGAAGAAAAGCGTGTGTTTCGGCCTAAAAAATTACGCGCTGTAACATTTAAAATTAAGGCAGCCTTAGCGTAACTATTATAATTTAGTGCAGCATTAAAAAAGGTAGGTACATTTTCTTGTGCAGTAAGTTTAATGCGCGATCCGCCATTATAATCAAACAACTCGTAACTAACTTTTTTAAAGTACCTTGTGCCATAAATTTTAGCCATTGCCTCAGTAAACTTATCATAAGTATACCATTCATTTTTGGGTAATCCCATTCTGTCAATTAATAAGTTTTTGTTAGAAAGGCTAATGTCTTCTACCTCAAAACCTGTTATTAAAATAGAATCTAGCTTGGGTATTTCTACTCTTTTCTTCGGGCCATAAGTAGAATCAAGACGGGTGGCAAGTTTTTGTAAATCAGGAAATAATAGCATGGCAGCATCATAGCCTCGTTGTATCAACGAATCAGACGAATAAAAGCTGTTTGCGCTAAATCCGGTTAGGTCTGGCTCTATCAGATAGTCACACTTCTCACGTTGTCGCTTGGTATCTTCCCCATCACTTAAAAACATTGATTGATTAAGAATATCTATAATATTTACTAACTCGCTTTCTTGAAGAAACCCTTTACTTAGGTTTACCCCAATTACAATATCAGCCCCCATATCAATTACATTTTCAACTGGGAAATTTCTTACAATACCACCATCAACCAAAAGCCTGTTTTGATATTTTATAGGAGTAAAAACAGAAGGAATTGCCATACTTGCTCTTATTGCTTCTGCTATGTTTCCGCTATCAAGCACTACCACTTCACCATTTGTAATATCGGCAGCTATACATTTAAAGGGTATTGGAAAATCGGTAAATTTTTTAATATTATACACAGGAGATGTTAACCTAGAAAGCTCCACAGACAATTCTTGTCCATGTATTACTCCTCGCGGAAGTTTAAATTTTTTCCCCTCTATTGGTAATTCTATTATATACCGATTAAAGTCTTCCTTTTCTTCAATAGAAATTTGTCGTAATCCTGGGTTGTTTGCCAAAATATCATCCCAATTAATATTTCGGGCAATTTTTGCGATACTATCTGGCGAATATCCAATGGCATAAAGTGAGCCAATTACACTACCCATAGATGTGCCCACTATGTAATCAACATAAATTCCAGCCTTTTCTAATACCATCAGCGCCCCAATGTGTGAAATACCCTTTGCTCCGCCACCGCTAAGGGCTAAGCCAATTTTTGGTCTTGCTTTATTATTTGGCGTTTGCGCATACAACGAACCCCCAACAATTAAAAATAAAAGCACAAAACAGCTAAATACAAATTTCATATTGGTGGTTAAAATTGAGTTACAGTAATTTAAATTAAATTTTTTATACAAATACAAAACTAAGTTTTAAAATTAAACAATACCTTTGTAAAATTATAAGAAATAAATGGGATTAAGAAAAAAGCCATATAGCGAAGGCGGTAATAATGGCAAACGTAGTGCACCCACTGGTGGTTCTGGTGCAAAAAAATCAAACTTTAAAACAGGATTTAGTAAAGGAGACAAACCAGCTTTTGGCGCTAAAAGGCCTGGTTTCGGTTCATCACCTGCAAGGGGTGGATTCAAAAAGAGTGAAGGCGGAAGCGATGAAAGACGCTCATCTTCACCTCGTCCATACACAAAACGTAGCGAAGGCGGAAGCGATGAAAGACGTCCAAGTAGATTTGGAAGTGATAGTGGCGACAAACGCTCATCATCACCACGTCCGTATACAAAACGTAGCGAAGGCGGAAGCGATGAAAGACGTCCAAGTAGATTTGGAAGTGAAGGAGGCGACAGACGCTCATCATCACCGCGCCCATACACAAAACGTAGTGAAGGCGGAAGCGATGAAAAACGTCCAAGTAGATTTGGAAGTGAAG
>JAGPCI010000012.1:2845-15421 GCA_018058165.1 Bacteroidia bacterium | reverse complement strand
GATGAAAGACGTCCAAGTAGATTTGGAAGTGAAGGAGGCGACAGACGCTCATCATCACCGCGCCCATACACAAAACGTAGTGAAGGCGGAAGCGATGAAAAACGTCCAAGTAGATTTGGAAGTGAAGGAGGCGACAGACGCTCATCATCACCGCGCCCGTATACAAAACGTAGCGAAGGCGGAAGTGATGAAAGACGTCCAAGTAGATTTGGAAGTGATAGTGGCGACAGACGCTCATCATCACCGCGCCCGTATACAAAACGTAGCGAAGGCGGAAGCGATGACAGACGTCCAAGTAGATTTGGAAGTGATAGTGGCGACAGGCGCTCATCATCACCACGCCCTTACACAAAACGTAGCGAAGGCGGAAGTGATGAAAGACGTCCAAGTAGATTTGGAAGTGATAGTGGCGACAGACGCTCATCATCACCGCGCCCGTACACAAAACGTAGCGAAGGCGGAAGTGATGACAGACGTCCAAGCAGATTTAACAACGATGGAGATGATAGACGCTCAGGTAGTTATGACAACGAGGAGGATAAAGACTTTAAGCCAGCTCGTACAAGTGGAAAATCAGGAAGGCCATATATGGTTAAAGGTGCTAAAGCGCGCGATTTAAAAGCAAAAAGCGATGAAATGCTTGAAGCCGCATCTCCTGATATTGTTAGGTTAAACAGGTATATTTCTAATGCTGGTATTTGTAGCAGAAGAGAGGCCGATGATTTAATTTCGGCAGGATTGGTGGCTGTTAATGGTGAAATTATAACCGAAATGGGTTACAAGGTTAAACCTAGTGATGAGATTCGTTATAATAATACACGATTAAGCTGGGAAAAAAAGGTGTATTTGTTAATGAATAAACCAAAAGATACCATTACAACAAGCGATGATCCCGATGGAAGAAAAATAATCATGGATTTGATTAAAGATCCTCGTTTGCCAAGGGTTTATCCTGTAGGAAGATTAGACAGAAACACAACGGGTGTAATTGTGCTAACCAATGATGGAGAACTTGCACAACGATTAACGCATCCAAAATATAACGTAACGAAAGTGTACAAAGCGGTTTTAAACAAAGCGTTTGCGGCAAAAGACTTACAAGAATTAGGGACAAATGGAGTTGAGTTAGAAGATGGCCCAATAAAACCAGATGTTGTAGGCATACCAAGTGCAAATGAAAAAGATGTAGTTATGGTACAAATACACAGTGGCCGTAACCATATTATTCACCGTATGTTTGAGGCAATGGGTTATTTGGTTAATAAACTTGACAGGCTTGATTTTGCTGGCCTAGAAAGAAAAGGATTAGACAGAGGAGAGTGGAGACACTTAGAGGAAAAAGAAATTAAAAAACTGAAAAAGTTGGTACAGCTTAAGTAATTGTACTAAATAATTGTATTTTTGAACACTTAATATATAAAAAAATGTTTGGACTAGGCGGATCAGAAATGATCGTAATTTTAATCGTGATTTTGCTATTGTTTGGTGGCAAAAAAATTCCAGAACTTATGAGAGGATTAGGTAATGGCATTAGAGAATTTAATGATGCGAAAAAAAATGTAAAGTCGCATATTGAAGAAGGAATGAAAGAGAAGGATAACCAAACAACATCATCAACCAAAGAATAGTGAAAAACTATAACTCATTAAAAAACATACAATCAGATATTAAACAAAACAAGACTACCCTGCGTAGTCTTGTTTTGCATTATTTGGGTAATATAAATGCTCGCCAAGAGCTAAATGCCTTTGTTGAAGTTTTTAAAGATGAAGCCTTGCAACAAGCGGATTTAATTGATAAAAAAATTAGCGAAGGAAAAGCGGGAAGACTTGCGGGAATGGTAATAGGCATAAAAGACAACCTTTGTTTCAAAAACCATAAAGTTACCGCCTCGTCAAAAATTTTAGCAGGCTTCGAGTCAATTTATACGGCTACTGCAATAGAGAAATTACTAGCGGAAGACGCAATTATCATTGGTCGTTTAAATTGCGATGAGTTTGCAATGGGCGCATCAAACGAAACATCATTTTATGGCCCAGTAAAAAATGCAATAGACCAAACCCGCGTTTCTGGAGGCTCATCGGGAGGTGCTGCAGTTGCGGTTCAAGCCGATTTTTGTCAAGCAAGTATAGCTAGTGATACAGGTGGTTCTGTTCGTCAACCAGCTGCATTTGTTGGCGCTATTGGCATTAAACCTACCTATGGCAGAATTTCTCGTTATGGATTAATTGCTTACGCGTCTTCTTTTGATCAAATTGGCCCAATAACCAAAAGCATGTACGATATGCAATTGCTTATGGAGGTTATGGCTGGCAAAGATGAGTACGATGCAACTTCATCAACAAAACCTGTAGAAAAATATACCGACACACCAGCTCAATTAAAACAAAAAATTGCCTACATAAAAGAGTGTGTTTTTCATGAAGGCATTGACCCAGAAGTTCAAAAAGCAACTTTAGCTGTTATTGAAAAATTAAAATTACAAGGCCACGAAGTAACAGAGGTAAGTTTCCCTTATTTAGATTATTTGGTGCCAATTTATTACGTATTAACAACTGCCGAGGCCTCATCTAACCTGTCGAGGTTTAGTGGTTTGATGTATGGCCATAGGAGTGAAAGCGCAACGGATTTAGAGAGCACTTTTCGCAAGTCGAGAAGCGAAGGCTTTGGTACAGAAGTAAAACGAAGAATTATGTTAGGTACATTTGTTTTATCAGCGGGTTCTTATGATGCGTATTATACTAAAGCGCAAAAAGTTAGGCGGTTGGTACAAGAAAAAACCAATCAGTTGTTTGCTGATTATGATTTTATTCTATCTCCAACAACCCCAACTACAGCATTTAAATTTGGCGAAAAAATGGACAATCCTATTGCTATGTATTTAGCAGATATTTTTACGGTACATGCAAATATAAGTGGCCATCCCGCCATATCAGTACCAATGGGAACACATAGTAATGGTATGCCAATGGGTGTGCAATTTATGGCTAAACACTTTTGTGAGGGCGAAATGATGCAATTGGCATCAACTATTAACACAGACGATTTAACAGGATAACAATTTGAAAAAAGCAAATAACTTAATTTTGGTAATTTTGGTGCTGTTTACATTTGCACTAAATGCGCAAAACAGCAACGAGCAAGTGTATATTCAGCGTTTATCAACGCTAAAATCGCAGGTTGATATGACCTACAACTCCGAAGTTAAGAAACACATTGACAGTTATTTGGCTAACCCAGAAAAAACACGAGAACTTATTGGCTTAAGTAAGGTTTATTTTCCAATGATAGAGCGTGCTTTAAAAGCTAAGGGCGTTCCTATTGATATGAAATATTTGGCAGTAGCACTAACAGAGCTTGACCCTTTATTGCAAACATCAAGTGGTGCTAGCGGCATGTGGATGATGCCCTATAATGTATCGAAGATGTATAAGTTAAAGGTGAATTCATACATTGATGAACGTAAAGACCCCACCAAATCATCATACGTTGCCGCAACTCATTTTAAAGATTTGTTTTCAATTTATCGTCAGTGGTCGCTTGTAATTGCCGCATATACATCATCGCCTGTAATGCTTAATAAAAGTATTAGGATGGCGGGTAACAGCATGCACTTTTGGGATTTATATACCTATATTCCTGAAGGCACACGTGAGGCTTATCCAAGGTTTATTGCTGCTGCCTACATTTGTAACTTTTATAAAGAACACGGGATCAAACCAGCGCCACCCGCTTATTTTAATGAAACAGATAGTGTTGTGGTTAACAAATGGCTTTCGTTTCAGCAAATATCAAATACGCTTGATGTGCCTGTTGAGCAATTAAGAAGGTTGAACCCAACATTTAAAAAGGATGTTATACCATATACGCTAGCAGGATACTTAATTAAGTTGCCTAAGGCTAAAGCAAAAAACTTTAGTTTATTAAACGATAGTACATTTAAACCTGTTGTTAGTCCCGAAGACTTTGCACCTGTTGCCATACAGCGTGTTCCTGGAGACACCCAGGGTTCAAGGTCGAGTGCGGTTAATAGTAGTGATAATACATCTGTTAAGCAGCCGCGAACAAATGTTGCAACATTCGACAAAAAGCGCATTTATTACACCGTAAAAAGGGGCGACTACATAGCCAATATTGCCGAATGGTTTGATGTTTCAACAAGAGAAATTAAAAGTTGGAATAAGCTTAAGTCTGATAAATTAATGGCGGGTAAAAAGCTAACCATTTGGGTAAAACAAAGCAAAACGGGCTATTACAATAGAATTAATACCATGAGTGCAGCGCAAAAAAGAGCACTAAAGCAGAAAAAATAATGCTTTAATCTTTAAACAAATCTTTAGGGGAAGGCACTTTAAAAACCAAAAAGTTAGTGCCCAAAAAGTTTATTACCACATTAACTCCAATTGATAGCACATTACTTACAAATGTACCGTTAAGCAACAGCCAACCCGCCAAATTAACAAACCCAACCCATTCAACAATTGGCGATATGTATTCTTCTGGGTGGATATAATGGTCGCACACATAGTTAAAGCCTAAATAAACAAAAAAAGTAAAGCCGTAAACAATAATGTATTTTAATAAATACTTCTCCCCATCATCTGCTTGGTCTACATAAGTCCAAATTTTATTAAGTGTAAAACCAACAAAAAAGCCCATTATATAACCAATTGCTTTAGATGCAAGATTGTATTGTGGAAACTGCAATGCAATAAGCCAAAACACCATTAAACTAGCAATTGTGCTGGCAACGCCCACAAATCCAAACTTCATAAACTTGTGTACAAAGGGGTACCTTCTAATCCATTTACGAAATGATTTTATATAATTCACGTGCCAAATGTATAAAAACAATTGCAGGCATACAATACTGTTGTTTCAATAAAATTTAGGTTTTATTTTAATGTGCTTTTAAAATTTATAATTGATACGCTATATTGCCCCTTTAATTTTAACACACCGCAGTTAACTAACACATGGAATACGATCCAATAAAAAAAGACCTAGGAACGGTATTTAACAAGTCGCTTTTTTTGCGCAAATTTTTTTATAAACTTTTAGATTTATTGTTGTTGCGCACCTGGCACATTCATCGCGAATTGCGTGCATGGCCTATGTTTAAGCAACAGTTTAATATGTTAGATGCCGGATCTGGATTTGGGCAGTATAGTTTTTATGTAGCCAATAAAAACAAGTTGTGTTTTATAGATGCGGTTGATGTAAAAGATGATCAGATTGCAGATTGTAGTTCGTTTTTTAAGGCATGTGGCGTTAATAATGTAAACTTTAAAGTAGGTGATTTAACAAAACCACATGCCACCAATAAGTATGATTTGGTACTTTGTGTAGATGTAATGGAGCACATTTTAGAAGACGTAGACGTATTTAAACACTTTAACCAAAGCATGAAAAGTGGTGCGATGTTGTTAATATCAACCCCAAGTGATCAAGGTGGAAGTAATGCGGATGAGCATGGAGAATCATTTATTGGTGAGCATGTTCGTGATGGATACCCAGTAGAAGAAATGCGTGATAAATTAAAGCAGGCTGGATTTAACAAAGCCGAGATTTTATACTCGTATGGCGCACCTGGAAAAATTGCTTGGAAGTTAAGCATGAAATACCCAATGAGTATTTTAAATGTAACAAAAGCCTTCTTTATTGTGTTGCCGGTATATTATTTAATAACCTATCCGTTTGCTTATATTTTAAATTGGATGGATACTTATAGCACCCATAAAACAGGGACTGGCTTAATTGTAAAAGCCTGGAAAGACTAGTAAGGTTTTAACTTGTGTGGGTTAGTTTTTAAACAATCGATTATAATTTTGAACCTACCATTTACCATAGCAAAACGATATTTTTTTTCGCGTAAACGCGGAGGAGGATTTAGTTTAATAACTGTAATTTCGGGTATTTCGTTACTTGGTTATATTGTGGGCGCTGCTGCACTTGTTATAGTTTTAAGCGTTTTTAATGGTTTCGAGCAACTTTTTTCATCATTATATACCAATTTTGATAGCGACCTAAGAATAACAGCAACCCACGGAAAAATCATCAACCCAACCCAAATTAATTGGGCAAAATTTGAACAAACAAAAGGGATTAAAACCTATAGCAAAGTGGTTGAAGAAAATGTTTTACTGCGTTACAATAACCAACAAAGCATTGCTACCCTAAAAGGGGTTGATGAAAAATATGTAGATGTTACTCATTTTGATAGCATGTTAATTAATGGATATGTTGATGTTAGAATGGATAGCAACTACGCTGTTGTAGGCCAGGGCATTGCCTATCGTTTATCAATTGACCCGAATGATTTATTTAAAGCGTTAGCGATTTATGTTCCTAAGCGCGATGTGCAAACAATTATCAACCCAGATGATGCATTTAATAAAGCACTAATTGTACCTAGTGGGGTTTTTGCGGTGCAAGAAGAGGTAGATAATAAATATGTTATTTGCCCGCTGCATTTTGCACAAGGATTACTTGGAAGAAACGATGCCTTTAGTGCCATTGAAATAAAGGTTAGTACCGATGCAAAAATGGACAAGGTAAAGGGTGATCTTGAAGCGCTTTTGGGCCAAGAATTTACCATTAAAAACAGGTTTGAACAGCATGACGCGTTTTTTAAAGTAATGCGATCAGAGAAGGTAATTAGTTATATAATTTTATTGTTTATTTTATTGATTGCGGCTTCAAACACCATTAGCTCGTTATATATTTTGGTGATGGAGAAAAAACGTGACCTTCAAATGATGAGAAGTATGGGGCTAACAGAAAGCCAAGCAGCAAATGTTTTTAAAATTGAAGGATTGATAATTGCGTTTGTTGGGGGTTTGGTTGGAATAGGAATAGGGTTGCTATTGTGTTATTTGCAGCAGCAATATGGTTTTGTGGCCCTACAAGCATCTTCAGATATTATGTTTAGTGCATATCCTGTACATGTAATCTGGAGCGATTTGGCCCTGGTTTTTGCCACCGTAATGGTGCTGGGCTACATCACCACCATTTATCCGGCAAAAAAGGCAAAGCAAGCTGTTTTAGGTTGATTTCTTGGCATTGCGTTTTTTCCAATAGTTTGTAATTATTGGAATTGATGTAACAGCTATAAATCCAATTACTATAAAATCTAAATAATGTAGCGCGTTAGGGAATATTGAGCCAACATAATAACCAGCTCCAGTTATGGTAATTGGCCATACTAACGCACCAGCAATGTTAAATATAAAAAAGGTTTTATGATTAACCCTAACAACGCCTGCAATTATTGGCGCAAAGGTTCTAACTATCGGTAAAAACCTGCCCAAAACAAGGGCAATTCCTCCGTGCTTTTGATAAAACTCTGCCGCTAAGTAGATGTATTTCTTTTTAAAAAATAATGAATCTTCTTTTTTGTATAGGTTTTGACCTGTTTTATAACCAAAATAATAGCCCGCATAATAGCCCGCAAACGCAGCAGAGGCAATGCTTAGAATTAAGGGAGCTAAATCAATATCTAAAATACCAAGATTACATAGCAGCCCAACAGTAAATAACAAAGAGTCGCCCGGCAAAAAGAACCCGAAGAAAATGCCGTTTTCAATAAATATTACAATTAAAACCAGCGTTAAGCCGCCAAAAGCGACCAGCTCCTGTGGCTTAAAAATATCGAAAAAATTTTCCAACAGCGTAAACTTAGTTTGTAAACATAAGCAACATTGCCAACAAAACAAAAAAAGGCCTCCCAATAAGGAAAGCCTTTTCAGTATAATTTAATAATTCTAAGATTATTTTTTCTTTTTAACGATTGCTTTTTTGGTAGATTTTGCAACCACTTTCTTTTCTGTACCAATTTTAGCAATTGATTTTGCTAATTTGCTTTTTTGGTTTGCAGCTTTGTTTTTGTGGATTACATTTCTCTTAGCCAACTTGTCTAATAAAGAAGCTACCTTATTAAATAAAGTTTGTGCCTCTGCTTTATCAGTGCTTAAGCGTACTGTCTTTATCAAAGTACGGGTAGTTTTAGCCTGATATCTGTTTCTTAAACGCTTCGCAGCGTTCGCTCTAATTCTCTTTTTTGCTGATTTATGATTAGCCATCTTTCTGTACGTTTTTTCTTAAAAAGGACTGCAAATATAGTGTAATATTTTAAAAGTCAAGTTTTTCAATAAAAATTATCCTCAAACTGCGAAACTTTCACCGCAACTGCATGTGCGTGTGGCATTTGGATTGTTGAAAGTAAATCCTTTTCCGTTTAATCCATCAGAAAAATCTAACTCTGTTCCAAATAAATACAACACACTTCTAACATCACACACTACCTTAACTCCGTTGTGCTCAAACACTTGGTCGCCAGGCTTGCTTTCGGTGCTAAAATCGAGGCTATAAGATAACCCAGAGCAACCTCCGCTATCAACCCCAACACGTAAAAAATGCTCAGGAGAATAATCTTTTTCTATTTTTAATTCAGCAATTCGTTTGCTTGCTTTTTCTGTAACTGTAATCATATACAAGATGATTTATTGTGCGAATTTACCAAATAAAACACAGCTTACAAGCCGATAGTTTTTTGTTATGATAAAGATTACGCATTTTGATGTTATTCTGTGGCTGTTAATTGCTTTTTTGCATCAGCATACATTTGGTTAATAACCTCGTTTTGTGGGTAGTATTTTAGGGCCCTTTCTGCATAGGTAAATGCCTTTTGAGGATAATTGTTCGTAATCATACTATAAATTAAAACTTCGTGTACGTTTTCGTTCATTGGCACCTTTTCAATGTATTTGTTGGCATATTCTTCTGTTTCTAAAGGCAACTTTAGTTCAAAACAAGTTTTAGACAACTCTTCAAGTACAAACAAATTTGTAGAATCTATTTTTAATGCGTTTTCTAAATTAGGCTTAGCGTTTACAAAATCTTCTTGACCAACATAAATACGGGCCAAATCAAAGTTTGAATTAAAAAACAAGGGATAAATTGTAATTGATTTTTTAAGATGATTTATAGCATCGGCCTGCATTTGTGCCGCTTTTTGTGGGTTTGTGTTTGGTAGTGTTGAGTAATACATCAAGTTTAACGCAAGGGTGTGTTGGGCATAAGCCGATTCTTCTATTGCAATAATGTCGTTTTGCATTAGTGTTAGTGGGTCTTTCCAATCTTGATTTCTTGCCATGGTTTGTATGCCAAATAATAACACCACTACCAATAAACCAATTTCAATAAGTTTGGGTTTTTTAAAAGAAAAACCGGGTTTTATCCAAATTAATACCGATGCAACAAACAAGCAAAATCCAGCAGAGGCACTAAAGCTTAAGCGCTCGCCCACCATGCCTGCAACAAGTTCAACCCAATTGCTAAATAAAATAATACTTAATAAATACCACCCAATTCCTATGCTTATAAGTGGCCGTTTTTTTAGTTGCAAAAAGGCTATAAAAATCAACCCCAAGTGCAGTATAATTGACATCCAAACAGGCAGCTGGGTAAGTGAGGTTGTAGTAATAATTGCATATCCATAATAAAACGTAAGGTTATTGGGGAATACCATTAAACGTAAATACTCGCCTAAGGTGGTAAATCCGGTTGCTATTGTTTGTATTGGAGTGTGTTCTGCAACTAGTGTGTTTTCAATATAATGTAGACTTCTCCCTTCTTTAAAGGCACCGCCTTGGTTATTGTAATTATTTACAATTGGGTTTTTAACTTCAGTGTTTTGGGTAATAATATTATTTGCGATGTTTCTTATTTGTGTTGGACTAGTGGGTAATAAAAGTAAATAAACTGTTTGAATAAATGCCAAGCCAATGATTGTTGCTTTGTGCCATTTTATTGTTTGGTTGTTTGAGTTTATTAAATGCAACAAAGCTATAGCAAATAAAACAAGTTGATATGGAGAAACAGACACAAACAGGCCCGATACGACAAGTGTAAATATGGCATGAATAAAAGCCCAAATTGGTTTTTTACTCAATAAAAACCCGAATAAAACAACACTTAATAAAAGTACAATTTTCATTATGTCGGGTTTCATGTAAATAAACATTAAACACGTAAATACACCTATAATAATTGGGACAATTTGTTTGTCTTTTTGTTTGTAACCATAAAACAATTCAACAATAGTAATCACCATAGCAAGGGTTACCAGCTTGTTCAAGTTAAAAAACAAACTAACAATTGCCATTTGAAACATAGCTACAATTAAGTAGTGTCTAATTTCAGCTTTTGGAGCAAATGCATAAACGAATAGCAATGGAATTACATACAGTAGCTCGTTTGTTAGAATACTTAAAATGGCAAATAAACTGGAGATAAAATAAATAACTATTCGTGTGTTTTCGGCTGTAAATAAAGTACTGATTTTGTTATAAACAAGGTTCTTATTTAGTGCCAATTGCGTAATTGATATTGCTATTAATGGAGCAATGGCAAGCAATATAAATCTACCCAATAAAAAATCGGATGCAAATACTGCGGCAGGTATTGCTAGTGCTAATGTTATTGCCAATGTTTGTTTAACTGTTGGCTTGTTTAATATTACCGCAGCAATTGGAATTAGAATAGCCATTGGATAAGCAGATTTTTTTGAAAGCATGGCCAACGCAAAATATATTGCAGCTAAAAACAGCTTAAAAAGATTGCCTTTTGTTAGAAACTTTTGAATGCTTAACGCGGCAAGTAAAACAAATAGAAACGCCAACAGCTCATCACGGTTTTTAATACTGGCTACAACTTCAGTATGCACTGGGTGCGTAACAAACAACAAGGTTGCTATCAATGGAATTAATTTGTACTCGTTGGTATCCCACTTTGAAAATAAATTAAACAATAGCAATACGCAAATTGCATAAAGTAATATGTTTATGAAGTGCGAAACGGCTGGTTTTTCGCCAAAAAACTGATGTTCTATGGCAAACGAAACATGCACCAAGGGCCTATATCCAAAGGTAATATCAGCTTGGTTGGTGTAGTATGGCGAGGTGAAAATTTGAGCAATTGCAGAAATGCCTTTTGAAGTAAGTGGATGGTTTTGCGTAACTAAGTTATCATCCAAATTATAGCCATTTTTAAGCGTATTTGCATAAAGTAAAATGGCAATACTAACCAGTAGTATTTTGAATGTATTTGAAGGGTTAATGTTGTTTAAAATTGCTTTCACTAAAAATTTTTCTTAACTGTTTTCTTAAAGTTGGTGTTCTATTTATTGGCTAATCCTCAAATATCCTGGTTATTTTATATTTAAGGTAATAAACATAAGTTGCAAGCGTAATCCACCTAAATACATTGCGATTATACTCAAATTTAGGGTTAAACATCCTCAATTTGTCTATGTAGTTGTGGTATTCTGTTTTGAAAAAACTATCGGGTTTAGAAAACTCAATTAAACTTAACTCAGCAAAATGTATAAACACCAAATCGTCTGTTTTATTCATAATTGGGTTATTTAAACTATTTCTTTCCAGCAAATAATTCTGATAATTCCAGCCAGCAAGGTTTAGCCCTTTGTGTTTTAATATTTTTATACCATCAAATTTAATGGGTAATAAATCTAAGTATTTTTGATCATCAAATAAGCCTCTCCAAAATGATTTTTTTAAATTATATATACAACAGTTTGCCCACCATTCAAGGGCTTCTTGGGCTGATTTATTAACACCTATAAAACCGGCATTGTATAAACCAACCCTAAAGTTAGCTTCTAGCCAGTTTTGGTTTTTTGTTGGGTTGCTTTCGTAAAAATGTGGTGTGAGTAAAACCGAATTTGCATCAAGCTCATCAAACAAAAAACCATAATTACCGTAAAAGAAAATATCATTATCTACATAAATTACTTTGTGATGATTTTGTAACAAATGCAACAAAAAAACGGGCTTTAAAGCCCAGCGTAATTTATCAGCATTTGATTTGTATTTATTGATGATTTTTGTAGCAAGTGGATTTAATAATTCAGTAGTTTTATGGATTACCACATTCGTTGGTTTGTTGCTTGTTACATCGCCATCAATTAATAAAACATGTAATACACCTCCATGCGGTGCAATACTATTGGCCAATGCATACGTTTTAAAAAGATGCGACTGTGTAGATATTGTACAAAACAAAAACAATGATTTTTTTATTGACGAATATAATCTAATATTGGATTTAGATGAATATTCTTGGCATTTCGGCATACTACCACGACTCTGCTGCTGCATTAATTTGTAATGGAGAAGTGCTTGCGGCTGCTCAAGAAGAGCGCTTTACAAGGGTTAAAAACGACAAAGGATTTCCTATAAATGCTATAAAATATTGTTTAACAGAGGTTGGGTTATCTATTGATGATTTAGATGCAATAGTATTTTATGATAAACCATTTTTAAAATTTGAGCGACTTTTAGAAACGTATTTTGATGCAGCACCAAAAGGTTGGCTATCATTTATAACTGCGATGCCTGTTTGGCTCAAACAAAAAGTATTTTTAAAATCAAACATAAAGAAAGAATTAAAGGTGCTTGATGACAAAATTAACTGGGATAAAATTCAACTTTTGTTTTCTAATCATCACCTCTCACATGCCGCAAGTGCATTTTATGCAACCAATTTTAAAACTGC
>JAGPCI010000012.1:0-2745 GCA_018058165.1 Bacteroidia bacterium | reverse complement strand
CAAACATAAAGAAAGAATTAAAGGTGCTTGATGACAAAATTAACTGGGATAAAATTCAACTTTTGTTTTCTAATCATCACCTCTCACATGCCGCAAGTGCATTTTATGCAACCAATTTTAAAACTGCTGCAATATTAACTATTGATGGAGTAGGAGAGTGGGCTACGGCATCAATCGCAGTGGGTAATAATAATAAACTAACCACTTTACGAGAGATGCATTTTCCTGATTCTGTTGGCCTTTTATATTCTGCATTTACATATTATTTGGGTTTTGAAGTTAATGCGGGCGAATACAAGGTAATGGGACTTGCGCCTTATGTTTTGCCAGATACTGTTTTGGTTAAAAAGTATTTTGGGTTGATAAAAACACTCTTGATTACCATTTTTGATGATGGGTCGATTAAACTAAATCAAAAATATTTTAGCTATAAAACCTCGTTGCGGATGATTAATAAGAAGGCCTTTGAGCGTCTTTTTGAGTTGAAGACGCGCGAACCCTCTGAGCCCATTAATTTTAATCATATAGCCATTGCTCAAGCATTACAATTGGTAACCGAAGAGGTTGTTTTAAACATGGCTACATACGCAAAAAAAATAACAGGGTGTGATGATATTTGTTTAGCTGGAGGTGTGGCATTAAACTGCGTTGCTAATGGAAAGTTACAAGAAAGTAAACTTTTCAAGAACATATTTATTCAACCAGCCGCGGGTGATTCGGGCGCTGCTTTGGGTGCGGCTTGGGCCGCTTATTACTTGCATTTTAATGCCCAAAGAAAGTATAATAACCTTGATGATAACATGAAAAACGCAAGGTTAGGCCCGTTATTTACAAATGATGAAATTGAAGCATGTGTTTTACAGCATAATTTGGCTTACATAAGGTTTACAAGCCAAGATTTAATTGAAACCACAACACAACATTTATTGGATGGAAAAATTGTTGGATGGTTTCAAGGTAGGATGGAGTTTGGCCCAAGGGCATTGGGAGGGCGAAGCATTTTGGCAAATCCATTAATGCCTGATATGCAATCAAAATTAAATTTAAAAGTAAAAAAACGCGAAGGCTTTAGGCCTTTTGCCCCTATTATGTTGCAAACCGAATTTGAAAGGTTATTTGGTCAAAAACACCAATCGCCTTATATGCTTTTTGTACATAAGTTGTTGCCAATGTTTAGGAAAAACGTTGAACCATTAAATACCGAGAACCTTACTACAATAATCAATCAAAGCCGTTCTGTATTGCCATCAATAACACATGTTGATTTTTCATCAAGAATTCAAACAGTTACTTTGGGTAGTGATGAGTTGATGTTTAAATTACTAAATAAAGTTAAAGAAAAAACAGGGTTTGGGGTAGTTATAAATACCAGCTTTAATTTAAATAACGAACCAATTGTTTGCACACCCCAAGACGCTATAACTTGTTTTTTGAATACAGATATTGATGTTTTGGTGATTGAAAATATTATTATTGAAAAACAATGATGGAGTTTATAAAAGACATTTGGCAATTCTTGGCGCAACAAAAAAAGTGGTGGCTTATACCTATTATTTTAGCATTATTAACGCTTGGTATATTAATGATATTTGCTGAAGGAAGTGCAGTAGCCACATTTATTTATCCATTGTTTTAATGTAGTTATGGATAAAAAACAAGTGTATAAAACCAATGCTGTTATTGTAATAGGATTTGCAATGCTTGGCTTTTATTTTAAAGCCAATTGGCTTTACGCCATAAGTGGGGCTGTTTTTTTGATTGCGGTATTAAGTTTTTCGGGAGCAAAACTTATAGCCAATAGATGGATGTTTGTAGGTAAAACATTGGGTAACTTTAATGCTAAAGTTATACTGAGTGTGTTTTTCTTTTTGATACTTTTTCCAATTTCACTTATTAAAAGATTATTTACAATTGGGCACATTAAACAACAACTAACCACTTGGCAAATGCCTGATAAAGAAAAGGTGTTAGACTTTAAAAAGTTGTTTTAATTATTGGCAAATAAAGAGTCTCTCTTTGCCAATTCGGTATAAATTTTCTCACCCATTACCCAATAACCTTTTGGGTTATAGTGACCATTTATAGCGTGACTAAATTGTTTTATATTATTGGTTTTATAAAAACTATCTAGTAGGCCAAATAGGTTTATCGTATATGGTTTATTAGCTAAATACTGGTTTAATACCTTGATACTGGATTTGTCTTCTCCTATCTCATGTGGACAAGGGTGAATAACCAAATAATAACGAATGTTTTTCTGTTTACAAAAAAGTGCTGTAGCCTCTATTTGTTTTTCAATTAACTTTGCCGACTCTATTTCTTGTTCTCTTAATTGATCTGCTTTTACTAGGTTATTGTTAAACTTAAATAGCGTGTGGATTATGGCTCTTACAATGTGCGAATAGTTATAAATTATTAACCATTTAGGCCCAACTTTACCAGAAGTAGTTCCATCAATATTAAACCTTTCGTTGCCGCCAAACCACATTACATCCATTAAGTCGCTTGAGTTTACACACTCAATAACAATATTTGGATTTGCTTTTATAAGCTTATGTTCAAGCATTTTGTTGTTAAAAAAAACATCACTACCACAAACACCCGCGTTGTAAAAATCCAGTTTTTTATTAGCATTTAATCTAACCAATTGTTCCACTCTTTTTACCCATGTGCTATCTGCTGGTGCTCCATCTCCCTCGGTAAAAGAGTCACCTAAAAATATAACCTTCTTGGTAATTGTATCTT
>JAGPCI010000157.1 GCA_018058165.1 Bacteroidia bacterium | reverse complement strand
CTATTTAGCACACCTTGTGGTGTATTACACGAAATGAGCGTAATTGCGCTTATTAACAAGGTGTAAAAGATATTTAATTTACGATATAGCATAATTGTGTGTTTTATAGCTGTGAAAATATAATTTTGCTGCCGATTTATATGTGTTAGACAAATACTATTCCAAAAATTATTACAAAGATGGATAATAAAAAAGTAAAAAGAAGTGATGACTATAGCGCATGGTACAACAATTTAGTTAAAGCCGCTGATTTAGCTGAACATTCGGCTGTAAAAGGTTGTATGGTAATTAAGCCATACGGTTATGCTATTTGGGAAAAAATGCAAGCCGAACTAGACAAACGTTTTAAAGAAACTGGACATCAAAATGCTTATTTTCCGTTATTTATTCCAAAATCATTTTTTAGTAAAGAAGCAAGCCATGTAGATGGTTTTGCAAAAGAGTGTGCCGTAGTAACACATTATAGATTAAAAACTGCCGAAAACGGAGAGATAGTTGTTGATGAAACTGCTAAGCTTGAAGAAGAGTTAATTGTGCGCCCTACATCAGAAACTATTATATGGAACACATACCGCGATTGGATTAAATCGCACCGTGATTTACCAATTTTAGTGAACCAATGGGCTAATGTGGTTAGATGGGAAATGCGTACAAGATTATTTTTGCGCACCACCGAGTTTTTATGGCAAGAAGGACATACCGCCCACGCTACATCAGAAGAAGCAGTTGCAGAAACTAAACAAATGCTTGATGTGTATACAGATTTTGCCGAAAACATTATGGCTGTGCCTGTAATTAAAGGTATAAAAACCGCAAACGAACGTTTTGCTGGTGCTATAGAAACTTATTGTATTGAAGGTTTGATGCAAGATGGTAAAGCATTACAAATGGGAACTTCGCATTTTTTAGGACAAAATTTTGCAAAAGCTTTTGATGTAAAATATGCAACCAAAGAAAACAAACAAGAGTACGTTTGGGCAACTTCTTGGGGAGTTTCAACCCGCTTAATGGGAGCTTTAGTAATGAGCCATAGTGATGATGAAGGTTTAATTTTACCTCCTAACTTAGCGCCAATACAAGTGGTAATTGTACCTATTTTAGGCAAAAAAGAAGAAGAGAAAGAATTGGTTTTAAACAAGGCCAAAGAGATTCAAGCTGCTTTGCGTAAAAAAGGCATTTCGGTAAAGTTAGACGACCGCGATAATACTACTCCTGGGTTTAAATTTGCCGAATACGAATTAAAAGGTGTGCCAGTAAGAATTGCTATTGGACCAAGAGATGTAGCCAACGAAAGTGTTGAAGTAGCTCGAAGAGACACCAAAGAAAAACAGGTAATGAGCAATATTGATTTAGAACACAAGATTGAACATTTATTAACCCAAATACAAAACAATATTTACCAAAAAGCACTTGATTACCGCGACCAACACATAAGCAATGTAAACACTTGGGATGAGTTTATGGATGTGCTTGAAAACAAAACTGGATTTATAAGCGCACATTGGGATGGCACAACAGAAACCGAATTAAAAATCAAGGAACTATCAAAAGCTACCATACGTTGTATACCTTTAAATAATAAGCAAGAAAACGGCAAATGTGTATTAACTGGCCAACCAAGTACACAACGAGTATTGTTTGCAAAAGCTTATTAATTACAAGCGCATATCATACCATAAACCAATAAAATTAAGTGGTGCTAATTACACCCAAACGCTTAAATTTGTTAAGCACTGATTTTAATAATTTATACAAAGTGGGGTGCTATTAAATTAGCACCCCACTTTTTTATTTATATACTATGAAAAACATAATTCTCCTTTTTTGTTCAGCGGGCGTTTTAGCATCAGCACAAGCACAACAGTTTTCATTCCAAATGTACTTTACAGATGCAATTGGAAATAAAGATACCCTTACTTTAGGTTACGATTTATTGGCGACAGATAGTATAGATACCATGCTTGGGGAGTCAAATATCATTACCAAACCTATTGACAGTGGACTAGATGTTAGGATAACAGATGAATGGAAAAACAGGGAAAGATTAAATAAACCTGGCACCTTTCACACAAAAAAGCAATTTGTATTTTACAACTGTTCAACAGATTATTATAACAGGGTCCAAACTATTGATATACATACTAAACATTGGCCAGTAACAGCAACATGGGATAGTTCACTTTTTGCAGATACTTGTAGAAACGGAAGTGTATTTACTAGTATAAATCCTGGTGGATGGTGGGACACTGGTAGTCCAAGTGATTTATGGTTAAAAGTACTATTATTACACGACTCTGTAACATTTACCTCAAATATTAAAGAAGGTTTTAATAGTTTTTATGGCTACATAAATGGAATTGATACCATTCCGGTTTTTTGGCAAACGATTGGTGATAAATCAATTATAAATACATCGGTGAGTTATATTTCTAAAACAGAAAACACACTGAAAGTATTTCCAAATCCAACTGCTGATAATTTTTCAATTCAAATACCTGAACAGTTTGGAATAGTAGCTAGCATTCAACTATTTTCTTCAACCAGCCAGTTGGTTCTTACTACAAAAAACACTAAAGACATTAACATTTCAATGCTTGCTAATGGGCTATATTTAGTTGTTATTACAAATGAAAAAGGAAACAAACAATGGACACGAACTATAAAAGAATAACTGCAACAAACATTAAATTTGCGCCAGTTATTGCCACCTATTTCTATCTGTAATTTTTAAATTTAATTTTAATGACCGAATCAAAAATAAATGAAGTAAAAGACCTGCTTTGTAAAAAATCAAAAAACAAACAGGCTGTTTCTAAAATTACACAAGCTGCATTTCATCAATTTAAAACTGTATTGCGCAATATTGAAACCGAACTTAACCCCGAAATGGATGAAAAGGCTCCATTGGTTGAAATAAAATACTTTGATAAGGGCGACTTTGAAGCACACTTAAAATTTAGTGGTGATACACTTGTAATTATGATGCACACCAATGTGTTTGACTTAGATGAAAACCATTATTTACACAAATCAAACTACCTTAAAGAAGACGAACAAAGGGGATATTTTGGAATGATTCAGGTATATAATTTCTTATCAGACTCGTTGCGCTACAACCGCGAACATGATATGGGATATTTAATTGGCCGAATTTTTATTAATAAAGACAACAATTTTTTTGTAGACGGCAAACGCCCATTGTCGTTTATGTATGCCGACTTAGAAAATCATAAGGTAAACATTGACAGCATAACCAATATTATTGAAGAAGCAATGTTGTATTGTTTAAACTTTGACCTAAGGGTTCCACCAATAGAAATGCTTAATTACATTACTGTTGAACAAAAAAATATCATGAGCCATAGTAGCGGAATGCCTACAGCAAAACGTTTAGGTTTTACCATGCAAAGTGATGATTTTACAACCATCTAAAATTTAGTTTTATTCAACAATACGCTCCCATAATTCAAAAGTATATGGGTAGATATTTTTTTCATCAGGCTGATGATTTTCTGCTTTGGTTAATTTAAATTTATCCAGCGGAATTTCAGGAAAAAAAGTATCTGCATTAAACACATGTTCTATGCGCGTTAAATACACCTTATCGCAAAATTTTATGGCATCAACATAAATAGAACCACCACCAGTAATCATTAATTCTGTTTCGTTTTGCTGTTTTGCATACTCAATTGCCTCATCTAATGATGTAACAACTACACATCCGTCAAGGCTTAAACCTGCATTTCTAGTAACTATTATATTGGTACGGTTTGGCAATGGTTTACCAATACTCTCGTAAGTTTTTCGGCCCATAACAATACAATGTCCTGTTGTGGTTTGTCTAAAATATTTTAAATCGGCAGGCAAATGGCAAAGCAATTGGTTATTAACTCCTATACCATTTTGCAAATCGGTTGCAACTACAAGCGAAATAATCATGACTATAAATTATGGTTTGTTTGTATTTAAATTGAGGCACAATCATACATAAATAATACATTTATATGGCACCAATTTTAATAAACTAAGCGATTAAAAAAGATGATGTTAAAAAAATAACAATAGTAAAGAATAGATTTATTAATTTTATGGTCTATAAAAACAATGAAGTCGATTAAGCATTTTACCTATTTGATGATTTTAATTACTGCCTTAAGTAGCTGCAATCGTTTGTATTGGCAACGCAACAAGGTTAGGGCAGCTAAAAGAAAGCAGCATCAAACTATGCAACTTTACATTAACAATAAAGTACCTTATATTTTTAATGATGATTTTAACGAGCTTGTAGAAAAAAACTGCAAAAAAGAGTTCGAAAAACTGGGTTATTCTTTTAATTATAAAGACACCCCTGATTTTGTAACGGTTATTAAAATAAACATGGATTCGTTTACCACCTCGGGTGTATATACTTTTAACACAGGAGGAACCTCGAGTTTTTGGCGCACCTACAAACGAAATAGTGTTAGGGCTATTTTGTTTGATTACACAATAACCAACACAAAATTTAAGACCATTAAATGGTCAAATCAAAATGATATTTATTATTTTAATGATGCAAATACAAATAGTAAACGAAGTAACAATATGGTTAAATATACCATAAGATACGGCAAGTAATTACTCTCCTCTGTAAACTTCGCGGTTATAAGCTTCAACTCCCCTGCGCATGTTTTTATTTCTGAAAATGTGAAAAGGCACACTAACCAAAATCAAACCACCACCAAGCATTAATAAATCTGTATTTATCTTAGCACCCGAAAGTGAAACACCTAGCGGATAACTAGCAATTGCGGCACCTGGCAGAAAAAATATTGTTGCAATTACATTATTAAAACGTGCCTTTCTAAAATACCTTTTGGCTGAAGGTATATCTTGGCTTGATTTAATTAGGTATTTAAAATTGAGCTTATTGCCCACCCTATCAACTATTAACCCAGCACCTAGATTACTTTTAAAAATAAGGGTATCTTGAGCAACAGCCGTGGTTGAAAAAAATAAAGCAACTGCGCAAAACAAGGGCATAAATAGTTTCATAAGCTTAAATAGTTTGTTACATACAAACATATTTTTTTTGATGTATTATACAAAATAGTAGTTGGAAATTATTATTGGGTTGAAATGATGCATAGGAGATTGTTATACCATGTTATATAGGTAGTGTTTTTTGTAACAAAAAAAGGTTGAGCCAATTATGACCCAACCCTTTTGTTAGCAATTTTTATTTAACCTAAATTCTTAATTTCACTTACCAATTGGGTTAATGCTTTTTTTGCATCACCAAACAACATGCTGGTTTTTGGTTTAAAAAACAATTCGTTTTCAATTCCTGCATAACCAGCTTTCATACTCCGTTTGTTTACAATAACATTGGTTGCGTTTTCTACATCCAAAATTGGCATGCCATAAATAGGTGAGTTAGGATCGGTTTTAGCTGCGGGGTTTACCACATCATTTGCACCTACAACTAATACCACATCGGTAGTATTAAACTCTGGGTTTATTTCTTCCATTTCAACCAGCTTATCATAACTAACATTACTTTCTGCTAGCAAAACATTCATGTGCCCAGGCATACGGCCAGCTACAGGGTGAATGGCATATTTAACTTCTACACCTTCTTTTTCAAGTAATTCTTCTAACTCGTGCACTACATGTTGCGCTTGTGCCACCGCTAAACCATAACCGGGTACAATTATTACTTTTTTAGCATACTTCATTAAAATGGCTGCATCGCTAGAAGTTACTTCTTTAATAGTGCCTTCAAAACTTGCAGAAGTTACTGCTGCTCCTTTTGCCCCACCACCAAAATTACCAATTAATACATTTAGTAATGAGCGATTCATGGCCTTACACATAACTACAGTTAATAAAGTACCTGCACTACCCACCAAAATACCACCCACAAGCATTACTTTATTGTCGTATAAAAATCCGCCACAAGCTGCTGCAACACCCGTAAACGAATTAAGCAACGAGATTACCACTGGCATATC
>JAGPCI010000156.1 GCA_018058165.1 Bacteroidia bacterium | reverse complement strand
CATCGGCCCAAGAGGCGTTGGCATGTGCGCCAAGATGTAGGTCAAATTTGGTATTCGTGGGGGGCTTTTTGGTTACTTTTTGCCCAAACAAAAAGTGACAAAAGAAAAACGAGAATTATTCTATTACGAGAATTATAGTTATTAAAATGAAGTACTCTCCACAAAATTTTTGTGAGCCGATTTCATAAGGTTTGAAATTAAGCTTAACTACTAGTATTTACTGAATAGTGGTAACCTTGCGGATATACAGTTTAAGATTTAATTACGAATGAAGAAGTAAATAAGATAAAAATTTCCATTCTTTTTTAGCCAATTTTTAAAACATTTAGCACAAATTATTTTAATTGTTAACTTGCGGCAAATGGATTTTAAGTTAACATTTAAAGCAAAATCACCAGTACATAGGTTTAATTACAAGCAGCCTATGTTTTTAACGGGTTCGTGCTTTGCCGATAATATAAGCAACCTGCTACAACAGCATAAGTTTAATGTTTTTGCACAACCTAATGGGGTAGTTTATAACCCAATTAGTATTGCACAGCATTTAATACAAATAGGAGAGAATAGGCCTTATACGTTAGATGATGTAGTAAGTAATAATGAGCTTTTTCATACTTGGCAACACCATTCGCAGTGCAGCTCAATAAACCAATCAGAGTTATTACAAAATATCAATTCGGTTTTACATCAGGCCAATCAATTTTTACATCAACCCAATGTAATTATATATGTAACCTTGGGAAGTGCATTTGTTTATCAATTAATAGATAACCCAAGTTATATTGTGGCCAATTGCCATAAATATCCACAACAAAAATTTACTAAACGGTTGTTGCAAGTTGATGAAATTGTTGATGTATTTAATCAATTAAAACAAACCTTACCCAATGCACAATTTGTGTTTACCGTTAGCCCTGTTAGGCATATAAAGGATGGTTTGGTTGAAAATAATGTTAGTAAAGGCATTTTATTACAAGCCATTTATAAATTGTGTAACGGCAATAATTGGGCATATTATTTTCCTGCTTACGAAATGGTAATAGATGAATTAAGAGATTACCGTTTTTTTGCTAATGATCTGGTTCATCCCAGCCAATTGGCTATAGATTATGTTTGGCAACAATTTGTAAATACTTGTTTTGATGAAACTACCCAGCAATTGGTAACAGATTTAGCCGCATTTAACGCTATGCATAATCATAGAATAATGCATGAAGGAACTTCAGCTCATCAAAAATTAATAGATAATTTAAAACAAAAAGAAGCAAGTATTAAACAAAAGTATTTTAACCAAGTGTAGTTTCAAAAATCAACGCTTTTAATATTATTAATGTTAAGTGGAGTTATGGTTTTAGTATTTACTGTGTTTAAAAAATGGCGCAACGATTGTTGTCCACTATTATAAAAATTAAGCAACATTTTAGCACATTGTTCTTCGTATATAGCTAATATGGGTTCTTCAAAATTTGTTTCAGTATTTTTATAACACACCACATCAACATTTTTTTCTCTTGCTTCAATTAATTTCGTTATGTCGGTTTGGGTTAAGTTTGGGTAATCGCATCCTATTACCAATAAACCCGATGATTTAATTTGGTTAAATGCACTTAAAACACCAGTAATAGGTCCGTTATCAGAGAATTTAGAATTGTCTGCAATGTATTTGTATGGTTGATTAATTTGTGTTTTTTGTGTGTTGTTGCATGATATAATAACCTCATCACAAAATGGATTGAGCATATCACAAACATGTGCATATTGAGGTTTGTTATGATACACAATAAAAGCTTTATCACGGCCCATTCGTATGCTTTTTCCACCGCAAAGCACAAGGCCTGTTAAGTTATTTTGATTTGATATTTTAGAAGGTTGTTCTCCTTTAAAAAAATCCTTATCAAGAATAATTGCATCTGGTATTTGGTAATAATTCAGCACATCTTGCAATAAATAATCACGCACCACTAGCAATAAATTGCCTTTTGCCTTTTGGTTTTTATATGCATTTATAATATTTGTTAAGGTTGGTTCTAATCCACTTTGTTCATTTATCTCTAATCTACCTACCTCATCTACAATAACCCAATTGTGTTGCGATGGTATTGATTGTGATAAAATTTCTTTTGCTAATTTAAATCCGTTTTTATCAAACAAAAACCGGCCAATTTTAATCGCGTTTTCTTCTGTGTTTACTTGTAATGTATGGTATGTTTTTTCTGCAATATTGTATAACATTCGCACCTCATTTACATCAGGAGTTAAAATGCCAGCAATGTTATTTTGTTTGTCTACCCAATTTTTAAGTAAGGTAGTTTTACCTGTTTTAATGGGTTGGCTAAGTATGTATATATTGCTTTGCAAAACTTAATAGGTATGATAAATACTTAACACAATAAGGTTAACTACAAATGCTGGATAAACTTTTAATCCTGTGTTTTGTGTGCGTGCAATTTGTAGTGCAGGTGTAATTTTACTACGCATATTTGGCATTAAATCTAACAATAAAGTTACTTGTTTATTTTTTGCATTTTGTTGTTTGGTTGCCCATTTTTTTATTGCCCATTTTACAATAGGATTAACTACATAAAACAACAAAATTAATGCTGCCAACGATCGGATAATTGCATAAGTTGCCTTGCCTCCAAATCCTTGAAAAAGAAATACACTTGCAATAAAAATCATCATAAAAAATAACCCAATTAATTTGCCATTGCGTTTGTTCTTTTTGTTTATGTTTAATTGAATTTGGTTAACTTCTATGGTTTTAAATTGATGTAAAACCTCATCTGCTTTTTTGTTTAATTTATTTGGCAAGCCACCAGCCCAAATGCCAACTATTAGGCCCCAAATGCTGTATATGCCAGTGTATAAAACTATCAACCAAAAACTAAACGAAAAGTTACCGATTAACGAAAAGTCCTTTAAAATAGATTTTACAAATAAATCTAATGCGTTCCATAACGATTCGCCAAAAATTAAAGTCATTACTAAAAACTTTTGTACTGCACTTTCCATTAATGCTATTAAACCAAATAATGCGGCTGCAATGCGTAAGTTTGGTATAATGGTAAAACAACATAAGCCAACCAAACCCTGAAAAGCAACTGCAATATATGCCATTGGTGGCGAATGCGGACTGGCAATTGCTTTTACTAAAATTACTAACAAAGTTGCTTGTAATATGGACTTACTTTTTTGTTTGCTTTCATGGGCAATTAAGGTGATAATAACAATTGCAAAACCACCCAAAAAAAAACCAGTAAAAGGGATTTTTAATGCATGCATAAATCCACCTAAACCACTTTCGCTAAGGGCCCATAGCGCTGTAAGTTTTTGTAGTATTGAGGTGTTGTTGTTTAAATTGTCCATGTTTACTGTGCAATTAAGTAATTTTAGCGTTAATAAAACCTTTTTACACAATAATTCGTTTATTTTGGCTTATTTCCCCCTTATGCTAAACAAAACCTACCTATTTATATTAAGCTATTTATTCGTTTGCAGTAATTATGCTCAAACTTTTAATATTGATTCGCTAAATGGTAACAGTAGTAATTTTTTATTACATCATTCAGCTAAGGTATTTAATCTAAAAGAAAAAGAGCTTTCGGTTGATGAGTTTATAACACAGAAGTCGACAATTGATGCCACGTACTTAACTGATAAAACTACCAACACTGGTTTTACTAACGGAAATTATTGGATGGAGTTTTCGGTAAACAACACCACCAATTTAGAAAAACACTATTACTTAGAAACCACTAGGCCAATTACAGACTTTGTTTATTTATATACCAATAACAGTATTCATAAAAACCTTAAACAACAATCGGGTGATGCCATACCATTTAATAAACGTGATTTTAAAAGCCATAAATCAGTATTTAAAGTAATATTGCCACCAAATGAAATTACCACTTTTTATTTAAACTTTAAAAGCGATGGTGAAGTAGTTAATTTTAATTTAAACTTACACCAAGCTGATGATTTTATATATGCATCAACGGCCGAGAACTTACTTTTTGGCATCTTTTATGGTGTAATTTTCTTGGCTACAATAACCTATTTGTTCTTTTATTTTGCGCTACGCGATAAAACATTTTTGTATTATAGTTTATATGTAATTACCATTGGGTTTATGCAGTTTGCATTAGATGGGTTTTGGTTTAAATATGTTGGTCCAAGTGCTAGTGCCATTTCTTTAAAAGGGGTTATTTTATTTGCAACACTTGCTACCTTATTTTTTGGTATGTATGGCAAAAGTTACTTAAAAGTTGCACTAAATAATAAATTTTTTATGACCGCCTATAATACACATGCTGCCTTTGTTTTAGGTTTGTTAATAGTACTTGTGCTTCCGTTTAATATACCTTCTTTTGGTTATTTATACATAAATACATTGGCTTTATTGGCCTTGCTTTTAGTTATTGTTTCTATTGTTTACTGTTATATAAAAGGTGAGTTTGTTGATGCGTTTTTTACCATTGGTATTTTATCTCTTGCAACTGGCATGACTATTTTTATCTTAAATAATTTTGGGATAATTCACACCACATTTTTAGTAGAAAACAGCTCTAAAATAGGAACTGGGGTTGAGGTTATTTTCTTATCGTTATCAATGGCTAACTTAATACGAAATTTAAAAAGCGAAAAGGAAATGGCGCAAACAATTGCGTTAAAAAAATCGGAAGATATGAATGAACTCAAGTCTTATTTTATGAGTAATATGAGTCATGAATTACGCACACCATTAAATGCAATCATGGGGATTTCTGATGTGATGTTAAAAGAAAATATTGACCCAAAAATTCGATCTAATTTTGAGATTATTAAGTATGCTTCTGTTGGATTGTTAAGTTCTGTAAACGATATTTTAGATTTTAATAAAATTGAAAAAGGTGAACTTGTACTTAATAACATTGAATTTGAGCCAAGGTTAGTGCTCGAACAGATTAAATACAACTCACAAAATCAAGCCAAAGATAAAAACCTTGAATTAGCTTTTGAAATTAGTAAAAACTTACCATTTAAAATTAAAGGTGACCCAATGAGGTTTACCCAAATAGTTACTAATGTTATAAATAATGCCATCAAATTTACCAATTCTGGATATGTAAATGTAGAGGTTGATACGATTAATAAAAATGATGACCTTGCTGAATTACAAATTATCATTACCGACTCTGGAGTTGGTATTCCAGAAAACAAATTAGATTCTATTTACGAATCTTTTATGCAAGAATCAATAACAAACACCCGTAAATATGGCGGGTTAGGTTTAGGATTATCCATTGTTAAAAAACTTATTGATTTACACAAAGGTCAAATTACCATAGATAGTAAAGTAGGAGTTGGTACAACTTGTAAGTTTACTATTCCTTGCATTATCACATTAAATCAGCCTATTCAACCCAAAATACCCGCAGTTACAAAAATTGAAAACAACAGTAGGTGTTTAAATATTTTAGTGGTTGAAGACAATACCGTTAACCAATTACTAATGAAAATGATTTTAAAAAGATGGGAGAACACAACCTTTGTTATTGCCAATAATGGGGTTGAGGCATTGGATAAATTAAAGGCCGAGCAGTTTGATATTGTTTTGATGGATTTGCAAATGCCCATAATGGATGGATATGAAGCTACAATTGCCATAAGGGCGGGAGAGGTTGGTGATAACAATAGTAGACTACCAATTATTGCAATTACAGCCGATGTGATGGAAGGAACAGCAAACCGGGTTATGGAGATTGGAATGAATGCTTATTTAACCAAGCCTGTTAACCAACAAACACTTTTTGATATGGTTATAAAACTTACTACTAATGCAGAAGTTGATTAAGTACTAAAGTAGAATTGATGTTTAAGCAGATTTTGTACAACCAAAAACATATATTGCATAAAAAATTAACTTTACTTACTTGACATTTCACGAATTTAACTTTAATCTAACCCTGTTAGATGGCCTTGATGCCATGGGTTTTGATAATGCCACACCAATACAAGAAAAGGCAAT
>JAGPCI010000011.1 GCA_018058165.1 Bacteroidia bacterium | reverse complement strand
CCGAAGCGGTAAGTGTTGCGCCAGCAGAAATACTTAATCCATTACATAAAGCTGTATAAGCAGCAGGTATAGTAACATTAACACCTGTAGCAATTATTGCACTATTACTTATAGAAGGAATAACGTTATCTTCCCATGTGGCTGGATCATTCCAATTACCTGTATTAATTGCAATTATTGTAGGAGAAAGCGGATTAATACCCAAATTTGTTCCAACATACATCGTATCATAAACTATACCTGCACTTAGGTTTGCTTGACTAAAGTCTCTATTAATTTCTGGCGCAGTAACTGTTCCTGAGCCAGCTTGTGTAGTACCTCCAAAAGCTGAATTACTTTTAACAATACGTAATTCTGCAACATTACTTATTGCACCAATTCCAGCCCCAATTAACCTAACCTTAAGTGTTCTTCCTGTAAGTCCTGGTGCACTACTTGATGATATTAACCAATATGAATTACTTCTTCTATTAATTGTAGTTGTTCCATCAGTAAAAGTTGGAGAAATATCAGTATATGAGCTTATGTTATTATGCCTAACAGTTAAATTTCCTCCAGTTGTAAAATTAGCTCCGTTTAAACTCAATAAAACAGAACGCTCGCTTAATCCATTTGATAATGGAAAACCTAATGTGTAATTATAGCTAAAAAAACTACCAGTAGTAAACCATCTTGTAAACGAACCACTTGCACCCAATTGTACAAATCCATCAACACGGGTTAAAACACCACCACTAGTAGCCGAAGTTCCGAGTGTAAGGCTATTATTGCCCATTTTTAACAAACCAGTTGTTAGATTTAAGCCATCTTGTAAACTAATATTTCTATTTGCCGTTACTCCTTGTGCATCATTAATTGTTAATGTTCCAATATTTGCACTACCGGCAGACATTTCATTAAATGAACCAGTTTGTAAACTATTTGCGGCTGGGCCATATGTGTAATTTACCAAGTCGAATGTTGTATTAATTGCAGGAATTGTAGAAAAACTACCTGCTGTAGTTGTTTCATCAAGCCCTCCTATTGTTACATCTCCGCGATAGGTAGGCCCACCTATAGTTAATGCACCAGCTGTATTAGTTACATTACCTTTTTCAAGTATAACTAAATCAAGCAACCAAGCACTTGTATTGGTAAAATTAACACCAGCAGGGTTAGCAATACGCATTTTTAGTGAAGTAGCGTTACCAGCACCCGATACCCTTTGTAATGTTGTACCTTCAAAATTTACCTGACCAAAACCTTGTCCGGTAAAAGTTGGCGTTGTGCCAGAAATTGTACCATTGTTTAATACGTGACCTAATACTTGCAAATTATATCCAGTACCAGCTGAAGTTGTTTGAAGGTATCCGTTGGTATTAATTATCAAACTATCTATAATGGTTAAACCATTAAGTAACCTTAATGTACGCGATGGGAATGAAGAAATATTATTTTTAACAATAAGCTTATATATAGGATAAGCACAATTGATAGAAAAACCAGAAGTTGTTGATAATGTACCACCTGTAGTTGTTGCTAAATCATTTCCAATTATAAATGAACCTCCCGTAATACTTTTTGAACCACCTGATTGTACACTTATTGATGTACCTCCTGCAGCTGCATGAGGGTCAACAATTTCAATTGAACCACCACTAAAGCTAAAAGAAGCTAAGGCGTTTACTACAAATGCATTGGTAAAGGTATTTAATGATGTTGCTGCTTGAGGGTCGATTACAATTCTTCCACTATTTACTATTAAAGTAGCAGCCGCAGTATTTAATATTTGTAACGAACCAAAAATATTTAATTGGCCTCCATTCATTCTAATGGCACCATTTATTGTTACAAATTGTGATTGGCTTCCTGTTCCTACCGATAATGTACCGTCATCAATCCTTAACTCTCCTTGTAATTGCATCTGTCCATTAATTGATGAAGGATGCATTCCTAAATTAATGCTAGGATGATTTAACCACAAACGACCATTTGTATTACTTGCAAATAACAATGTAGTTGTTGAAAAAGAATTCGTTACAACTGGGGCAGATATTTTAAATGTTCCTGTTTGTACTTGTAAACGTTGTGTGAATGTAAACCATGTATTTGACTGAGGTTGTGTATATGTTCTTAACACCTCAATAGTATTAGCGACTAGACTTTTATCAACGTAAATAAACGGTAACTCGCAGATGGCTCCTGAGCCTGATATTGTACCACTATTAATTCCGTTAAACCTAACTTCTACCGCTGTATTAGCTGTTGCTAAATCAAGTGTTCCGTTAACAATTAAGCTACCTGGTACATCAATAGTTGATAAATTACCGCCTATGTTTAATCTAAAAGGTGTTCCAGTGGTGTATGATGCAGTTCCTGCTGTAAATACTCCTCCATTTTCTACTATCACATCTCCATTTGTGGTTAATACTTGGTAGGTTGAACTACTCCAATAACTTAAATTACCTTTAACAATTAAGGCCCCACAAGCAATAGAAGCTAAATCCAAAACCACATTATGTGATACTGATATTTCTGCGCTGTCTTGTGCACTTGGAACAGCTAATGTATTCCAAATATTGGGGTCACTCCAATTACCACTAGCAATGGTATAAAATTTAGTAGCAGGTAAAGTAGCTCCAGAGCCATCAGCAGGTGCTGAAATGCTTTCACGTAATGCGTATACTCTCCAATGATAAGTGGTATTTGCTATTAAGGCAGAAATATTAACAATATTGACATTTGCCCCTAAATTAAATTGGTAAGTATAGGTTAACCCTCCATCAGTTGAGCGGTATAAAACATAACCAATTTCATTAGCCACATCATTCCAGGTTAGCCTCATTGAAGTGGTGGTAACATTTGAAACCGTTATTGCACCTGCATCACTTACGGGGTCAGGTATCCACATATATGATCGTTGACTTCCTAAATTTTCATTATCTAAACTCGCGATTGAACCATTGGTTGCAATATTATTTGGCGTACTGCTTGATGTTGATGCAGTATGTGTATTAATATTTACGTGTTGGTATAAAGAACTTGAAAACTGAAACCCTGTATTAAAACTTAATGGTGCACCAGAATTAACTTTCATTTTGCCATAAACAAATTCTATCGAACCTGTTGCTTCGTATAACCTAACTTGAAAAGTATTTGTATCATTTGTTGTATTTGCCGGAATAGCCATTCGTAAAAACTCTACAACCAAAACCCTATTTGGCTGACTTCCTACAACTTTACTATGCACGCGACCAATAGAACTTGTTCCCATTGACCCTGTTGCGCCTGAAGTGCCTAAAAATGGGGTAACCCTAACACCTGCTGCTACATTTAAAAAACCATAAAAAGCACTTGCAAAACCTCCAATTGAAACCCAACCATTACTTGTAACATTAAAAGTTGTTTGCCTTGTTCCATTAACAAAAAAATCAAAACCAATAGGCTGAGTTGCACTTGTGGAGTTATTTTGAGAGCCTCCAACATGAATGGTTGTACCAGTATTCATGTCAATATCATCAATTAAACTACCAGCTGTGCGGTTTAGTGATGATACATTGTTGGTACTAAAAAGATAGTTGCTAACGCTTTGTCCGTTTGTCGATATTACGACTAATAGCAATGCCATAAACATGCAAAGCCTTTTTAAAGTTGGGTAAAAACTGTTCATATTTAATTTATAATATTATTTAAAAAGAGGGTAAAAAATTTGGTTATCATATCTCGTTAAATTGTCGCATTTTTGCAATCTACAATTTTACTATAATTTATTAACAAAACAATGACATTTCTAACCTCAATAATCAACATTAAAATAAAGCATGTCGCATTTGTTATAACTTGCTTGTATTTTACCACAAATCTAACAGCCCAATCATACCAAGATGCCCTAAAATATGACATTAGCATTGATTCGAGGCAAATTTTCACCAATCAAATTTATGCCAATGCTAGTATTAAAATTAGAAAGGAAAATAACGACTCAATAATTACCTTTGATTTAAAAGGTTTTACTGTTGATAGTGTAGCAGTTAACGGTTTGATGACAACATTTCAAAAATCAGATTCTACCTTATTGGTAACAATCCCGTTTAATACTATAATTAACGACACAGTTGATGTTGCAATTTATTACCGTGGGCAAGGGCAAAAAGATGCCTTATGGGGTGGATATTACCTAGTTGGAACTTACGCATTTAACATGGGAGTTGGTTTCGACTCTAAACCACATAATTTTGGTAGGGCATGGTTTCCTTGTTTTGATAATTTTACAGACAGGGCTTTATACAAACTACAAATTACCACTTTGCCCGATTATACAGCTGTTTGTGGTGGAATATTAACAAATGATACTGTTTATGCGGATAATTCCACAAAATGGACATGGGAGCTAAATCAACCCATACCAACTTATTTGGCAAGTTTTGCCATTGGTAAATACACATTTATTAAATATAATTTTAATGCTAAAAATGGCAATTTACCAATTTGGATTGCAGTAGAACCAAAAGATACTGCAAAAGCAAGACAATCATTTTTAAGATTAAATGATGCCATAGCTTGCTTTGAAGAGAAGTTTGGGGCATACCAATTTGATAGGGTAGGATTTGTAGGTGTACCTTTTAACGCTGGGGCAATGGAACATGCCACCAACATTGCTTATCCACTATATGCCATAGACGGAACTGCAAATTATGAAACCTTAATGGCTCATGAATTATCACATCATTGGTGGGGTAATTTAGCAACTTGCGAAAATGCAGAAGAGATGTGGTTAAATGAAGGTTGGGCAAGTTTTTGCGAAGCCTTATTTTTAGAGTGCGCTTATGGAAAACCATTTTACCAAAAAGATATGCAAGACAAACTTATTGATGTAATGATAAATGCCCCTGCAAACGACAATGGTTACATTGCCGTTAATGGTGTTTCTCATCAACAAACATATGGTACCACAGTGTATAAAAAAGGTGCCTTAATGGTTAATAACTTACGTGCTTTTATGGGCGATTCCGCTTTTTTTGCAGCATGTAAAAGTTACCTCACTAAATACAAATTTAAGGAAGTTAACAGCATAAAACTGCGTGATGAGTTTCAGTTATTTACCAGCAAGGATTTAACCTTCTTTTTTAACCAATATATTTTTACTAAGGGCCATTATGATGTAATTATATTTTCTAGCAACAACCTAGGTAGTGAAGTTACTTTACAACTAATGGAGTTGAACAAGTTTAAAACCCAAAAGCACGACTCCATGTTGGTGATTGTTACTACTTATTTTACAGATAGAACCACTCAAAAAAACATGGTTACTTTGGTTAATGGAGAAGGCATTGCGACAATAAATACACCAACAAGTAAAGTAATAAACTATTTTGTAGTTGATGAAGAAACTACCTATGCTTTAGGACATACGAGCGATACAAGAACAATTAATAACACTGGTTTGACTAATTTTGACAATTCACTTTTAAGTATAAACACACAAACCATTACCGACTCGGTTTTAATAAATGTACAACATCATTGGGTAGGTGCTAGTGTGGGTAATTTACGTAACTTAGGTATTAGGATAAGCACTGATAGGTATTGGAGCATTAGAGGGAAATTTCCAACTGCTTTTTCGGCTTGGGCTTACTTTAATTACAATGGTACTAGTCAGAATTATTATGATGAAGACTTTTTTAAAAATGTAACGAATGAAGATAGTTTAGTGCTTTTGCACAGAATTAACGAAAATAAAGAATGGAGAATTATTCCACCTGCAGATGTGGCCTACCAACCTGGCGGAAACCCTACGGATAAACTTGGAAGGTTTTGGTTAAACAAACTATTACCAGGAGATTATGCAATTGGAAATAAAGACAAAAGCGTTGTAGGCTTAACAGAGGTTGATAACCAACAAAACAAAATTAAAATTACGCCTAATCCAACAAGTGAAGAATTAACAATTACGCTTCCTATCAACCAGTCTTTCACAAAATCAACCATTACAATTATTGATAACAATGGCAAAGAATTACTTAACCAAAAGGTTGATGATAACAAAAACGAATTTACTATAAACGTAAAAAAACTAACTGCTGGCGTTTATACTGTAATAGTAAAAACAGCTAATAAAAGCGATAACATACGATTTATTAAATTGTAAAAACATTGCTCTTTTTACATTGGGCATATTACATTTGCTACCTTAATATTTTAAAATAATACAACTAAAATAATACATGAAAAACATTACAGTAATTGGCTCGGGAACAATGGGCAATGGCATTGCACACGTTTTTGCACAAAATAACTACAACGTTAGTTTGGTTGATGTAAACGAAAAAGCACTTAACAAAGCATTAGAAACTATTGCTAAAAACTTAGATAGACAAGTTAGTAAAGGCCAATTAACTGAAGAAGCAAAAGCTGCTGCTTTGGCTAATTTAACCATTTATACCGACTTAAAACTTGGTGCTGCCAATGCTGATTTAGTAATTGAAGCAGCAACAGAAAACATGAATATTAAGTTGGATATTTTTAGAACATTAGATGAGATTACACCTCCAAATTGCATACTTGCTTCTAATACATCTTCAATTTCTATTACAAAAATTGCATCAGTAACTAAACGTGCTGATAAGGTAATAGGAATGCACTTTATGAACCCAGTGCCAGTAATGAAATTGGTTGAAATTATTAATGGTTACAAAACATCTGCTGAGGTAACTAAAACCATTACAGAACTAAGTAAGGCAATTGGTAAAGTTCCGGCTTCAAGCAATGATTACCCTGGTTTTATTGCCAACCGTATTTTAATGCCAATGATTAACGAGGCAATAATTAGTTTGCACGAGGGTGTTGGTGGTGTTGAAGAAATTGACACCGTGATGAAACTTGGTATGGCTCATCCGATGGGACCATTACAATTAGCAGATTTTATTGGTTTAGATGTTTGTTTGGCCATATTAAATGTATTGCATGATGGTTTTGGAAATCCTAAATACGCGCCATGTCCATTATTGGTGAACATGGTTACTGCTGGTAATTTAGGTGTAAAATCTGGTGAAGGATTTTACAAACATACTCCCGGAAGTAAAGAGTTAGTAGTTGCACCTATGTTTGCAAATATTAAAGCTGGCAACTAAGTTAACTGCTTATAAAAAACAAATACCGATAGGAAATATGTTTGGTAAAAATACATATCTCCTATCGGTATATTAAAAACTGTTATTGATTAACAACATCCGTCTTTTGGCGAACAACAAGCTGCTTCAATTGCAGAATCATCCATTTTAGTAATGAAGTTTTCAGCGTTATTTATTGGTTTTTCTGCATAAACCGTAATACTAAAAATACCTGTGCCTCCGTGGTTAAATGCATTCATTTCTTCCTCTGATAGGTATTTACCAAGTATATCATTAGGAATAGTAATTGGCTTTTCTTTTTGTAGCGTAATATTTACAAATCCATTATCAGCAATTAAACCAAGGTATTCTGATTTTTGAATAGCACCTGCAACGCAACCTGCATACATTTCTGCATCATTACGTAACTCGTTTGGTAAATTACCCACCAACACAATATCCGAAATGCTAAAATGACCACCAGGTTTTAATACCCTAAAAATTTCGTTAATTACTTTTTGTTTGTTTGGTACTAAGTTTAAAACACAATTACTTACTACAACATTTGCCACATCACTATTTACAGGCATTGCATCAATATCACCCTCTCTAAACTCAACATTATTATAACCTAATTTTTCGGCATTAGCACGTGCCTTTTCAACCATAATAGGGGTAAAATCAATTCCTATAACCTTGCCTTCGCTACCCGTTTCATGCCTTGCCACAAAACAATCATTACCCGCACCCGAACCTAAATCAATTACAACATCACCCTTTTTTATTTTGGCAAATTTCGTGGGCAATCCGCAGCCTAATCCTAAGTCAGCATCAGCTACATAACCTTCTGTTTCAGTATAATCATCCATCATAATATTATACACTTTATTGGTTGGTGTAGTTGCACCGCAGCACGAAGCAGCATTTACTTCTTTACCTTGTTCTGCTATTTTAGCATAACGATCCTTCACTATGTTTTTTAACTCTTGTTCGTTGTTCATATTTTTATTTTAAAAGGTGAATTAATATTAAATTTTACTTGCAATTTTTAACTAGAATATCATGGTTAAAAAACAAAATCAAAACCGATTTTATCTTCATCCAATTATCTATATCAATGCAATAACATACACTTGTTCCTTTTATATTTCCTTTTATTAAGCCTAATTGTTTTAACTCTTTTAAGTACTGATAAATCACCACATAAACAGCTTTTGTTTTTTTAAATTTATAATGTAAAATTGCTATGTGCTGCACGTTCAAGTGCTTTTTGCGAAAAGTGATATTACATTTTAGATAATCCCATATTCTATAAGTAATTCATTACAATATTACCATAAAGGTTTGCGAGATACTATAACATATCTCATTAAAACGAATAGCGCTATTTTGAGAAAATAGCAGTGATGATTTAATTAGACATAAACCAAAAAGGCTATTTCAATAATCTGAAATAGCCTTTTATTTATATGTACCTACTCTACTTTTTGAATAGGAGCACCATACTTACTTTCGCGTAATTCGCGTTTAAAGTGCGCCCACATGTAGTACATACCAAATATATAGCTTAGCAGTATAACCCAATAAACAAGTGTTTTAAACCGCCTATCTGCTTTCATAAAAACCTCCGTAGTCTCCACTACTTTCTGAGTCGTTTCCGGCATTAAACATGCCACTCATTATGTCTTTAAATACTGGTCCAGCCACATCATTAGTTTTACTAATTTGGCTAAACTCTGCTAATCCATGCAACACAAACTCCATCATAAAAAGCTGGTTGTGTTTAGTTTGTTTTCCTATATTTTGTTCTACAAATTCTTGTAATCCTGAAATTTCTAGCAACATTTTTTCATACTCTACATCACTAGTAGTATTGGTAATGTATAGTTGGTTGCCATCATTAAACCATCCAATTATTTTAGCGTACGGATTAGTAGTTTTGCTACGTTTCGCTTTCTCCGGATTTTTAAATTGTTTTTGAAAAGATGAGCGAATTGCTTTACCAATTAAGTTATAAGCAACACTCGAAGCACCTTCTAACTCGCCTTCATAAACTAACTCAACCTTACCTGTAATTGCAGGTACAGCACCATACAAATCTTGTATACGTGTGTAAGTTAGTTTTTCGCGGTTTATTAACATGCGTCTTTCTGCAAAGCTATACAAGTTTTCCAAAGCACTTATAGTTAATCTTGCCGAAACTCCACTTTTTTGGTCAATTAATTCACTTTTACGTGCTTCCATCGCAACCTCTTCAATCAAAACGTGCAATAAAGGGTTCGATTTAATGGTATCCATTTGCAACTTTGCCAACTTTGCTTCTTGCGTTGTAATTTCTAAAGCCGTATCAATATCTTTTGGATAATGTGTTAAAATTTGGCTATCAATCCTATCTTTTAGCGGAGTAACAATACTTCCTCGGTTGGTATAATCTTCGGGGTTTGCAGTAAACACAAACTGAACATCGAGTGGTAAACGTAATTTAAAACCACGTATTTGAAGGTCGCCTTCTTGCAAAATATTAAACAACGAAACTTGTATTCTGGCTTGTAAATCGGGCAACTCATTTATTACAAAAATACAACGGTGCGAACGCGGAATTAATCCATAATGAATCACCCTTTCGTCAGCATAAGTTAATTTAAGCGAAGCTGCTTTTATTGGATCTACATCGCCAATTAAATCTGCAACGGTTACATCTGGTGTTGCCAATTTTTCGGTATAACGTTGATTGCGGTGTATCCATTCTATAGGTGTTTTATCGCCTTGTTCAGCAATTAAATCAATAGCAAATCTGCTAAGTGGCTGAAGTGGGTCGTCATTAATTTCACTGCCTTTAACAATGGGCATGAACTCATCCAACAAGTTTACCATTAACCTTGCAATACGTGTTTTTGCTTGTCCGCGTAAGCCCAATAAAATCATATTATGTTTTGATAAAATTGCAGTATGTACTTGGGGCAAAACTGTTTCATCAAAACCTTTAATATCGCTAAATAAATTTACACCATTTTGCAACGAAACAATTAAGTTATCGCGCATTTCTTGTTTAACACTTTTGCTTTTATAACCGCTTTTAACAAGCTGGCCTATTGTGGTTGGTAGTTTAGTTTTTGTCATTTTTGTTTTGTTTGATATTTTAAAATAGCAGCTTATAAAACATCAAAAGGATAAAAAGCATCTTCAATGTGTTCAATTTCAAATTTACTTTCGTTTTTAACAACTGCTATTATATCAAAACGCACGGGATAGGTAATTAGATTTTCTTCCAAGAAATTTTCTGCTGCAAGCCTGATATTGCGTTGTTTTGATTTTCCAACGGCCTGCTCGGGATAAGCCATTTGATCGCTTGTTCTGGTTTTTACTTCTACAAAAATTACTTCTTTTTCATGTTCGCAAATTACATCTACCTCTACCCTTGCGTACCTATAGTTGCGCACCAAAATTTTATATCCTTTGCGCTCTAAATATCCAACTGCAATATCTTCTCCTAATTTGCCAAATTGATTATTATGAGTGCCCATTTTATACAGTTAAATTTGAGTGATTAATAACATCATCTTGGGCAAAAACACCATCAACCCAACTATTGCAGCTGCAATGCTAATTATTAAAACGGCACCCGCTGCAACATCTTTAACACGGCCTGCTATTGTGTGTTGTTGCGGAGAAACTAAATTCACCAACTGTTCAAAAGCAGTATTAATTAGCTCGGCAGTTATTACAGCACCCATGCTTAAAATTAACATGCACCACTCTGTAATTGAAATATCAAAAAACAAACCAGCAACTATTACAACTACTGCGGCAAACAAATGAAAACGCATATGTTTTTCAGAACTTATGGCATATACAATACCATTAATTGCGTGTGTAAAACTTTTAATTTCCGCTTTCATTATTGTTAATTATTCAACCACTATTTTTTTAGTTAAGTGCTGTGTATTGGTGCTTAGTTTTAATATATAAATTCCTTTTGCAAAACCGGCTAAATCAATAGTTGCAGTTTGCTCAATGTTTTGTGTTACTTGTAATTTTCCATTAATATCAAACAGTTGTGCCGTTATTTTTTGGTTTGATGTAGTTGTAATATTCAACTTATCATTTGCTGGATTAGGAAATACATTGATGGTATTTTCTAAATTGTTTTCTAAGTAACCAACATTACCATACACATACAAAGTAAAACGTATTACACTATCTTTTTGTACAGGTAACGGAATATCAACAAATCCTTTTAAAGTGGCATAGGTATTAACATTAACCACCAAAGGATAAACGCCATTTTGAGTAGGAGTACCTGTTAAGGTTAAACAACTAAACTCGCCACCTTTTACTTTACAAATTGAATTTAAACAATCATAAGTAACGCCAGCAGGCAAACCTTTTACCTCGGCTACTTCTATACTATCAACCCTAACTGGAACCCTAGAAGTACCTATCATTGTTGAAGTATCTAATGGTGCACTAAAAAAAATCACCTCGCTATAAGCCACATCTTTATAACCAATTTTTATACTTTCGGGTAAAATAGAACCCTTAGGCATGTTGGTATCGGGTGTGCATTGTGCGTAAATTTGGGTTGAAGAAAGCGCACAAACAAATAAAATTACTATTTTGGCTAAAGTTTTCATGTTACAATTATAATGATGCCAAGATACACTTTTTTGAAAAACTACCTAGTTTTATACATACTCACTTTGGGGATAAGTACAAACCTAAATGCACAAACTAAAATAACAGGAAAAGTACTTGACGAATTAACTAAAGAACCACTAATTGGAGTTTCTATTTTATGTAATAATAAGGCTGTAATTACCAATATAAACGGCAGTTTTGTGCTTGATTTTGCTACACTTCAAAATATTACTACCATACAATTTAGTTACTTGGGCTATCAAAACAAAACCATAAATTATACTGGCAAAGCTGATATATTAGTTTACTTAGCTCCTACCCAAAATCAACTTGACGAAGCAGTAATAACAGGCAATAGAAGTGGTGGATTACTAAAAAAACAAACAGTATCAATTGATGTAATAAAACCTTACTTAATTGAAAACAGGGTAACTACTAATTTAGAACAAATAGTAAACCAACTGCCTAGTGTAAATGTAATTGATGGGCAAATTAACATACGTAGTGGAAGCGGTTGGACATATGGTGCAGGTACTAGGGTGCAAGTTTTGGTTGATGATGTGCCAATGATTACAGGTGATGCAGGACAAGTGCAATGGAAGTTTTTACCTACCGAAAACATTGGCTCTATTGAAGTGATTAAAGGTGCAAGTTCAGTTATGTACGGCTCGGGTTCGCTAAATGGAATTATAAATATTAGAACAGCAACACCTACTACCAAAGGTAAATTTAGTGCAAATGTATTTGCAGGATTTTATAGCAAACCAACTCGTGATAGCGCACAATGGTTTAAAGGTTTGCAAGCCTACACAGGTGCAAATACTTTTTTTAGCAAACGATACCAACAATTGGATTTTACTATTGGCTTAAATGCTTTAAATGATAACGGTTATAGACTTGGCGAATTTGATAAACGTGTAAGAGGAACGGTAAAAACAAATTACAGGTTTAAGAAAAACCCGGCCATACAAGTTGGATTGGATGCTAACTTTATGAAACAACAAACTGCAAGTTTTTTATTATGGGAAAGTTTTGATTATGGATACACATCATTAGATAGTGCGCAAACCATTACCAATGCAACTGTTTTTAGTATTGATCCGCACGCAGATTTTATTAAAAGTAATTACAAAATACGTTACCGAGGTAGAATTTATGGTGTAGATAATAAAGTTGATGCATCAACCCAAGGTGTAAACCAAAACAACAGTAATATTAGTGCTTATAACGAGTTAGTAGGACATTACTTTTTAAACAAAAAACTTGGCACAATTGCTTTTGGAATAAGTAACACGTTTGTAGAAAGTAATAGCCCATTATTTGGTGGTGCAACTATTACATCAAACAACAATGCTGCATTTACACAAGCTGATATATTTTATAAAAAATGGAGCTTTAATGGCGGTTTACGTTACGAGTATTTTAAGATGGAAAACAATACCGACAACCAATTAATAGGCCGCGCTGGAGTTAGCTTTGAAGCAACAAAAGCAACTTTTATTCGTGCAAGTTTTGGGCAAGGATATCGTTATCCAACAATTGCAGAGCGTTACATAGAAACTTCAGTTGGTTTGCTCAATATTTTTCCGAACCCAAACCTTAAACCAGAGAAAGGTTACAGTGCAGAGTTGGGTATAAAACAAGGTTTTGCTTTGGGTGTTTTAAAAGGTTTTGTAGATGCTGCATATTTTTACACCGAATACGACAATATGGTGGAGTTTAACTTTGGGCTATGGAGAGCAAGGCCATCTAACCCACAAAACCCATTTAATAATGTTGGGTTTACTACTTTTAATATTGGCAAAGCAAGTGTTTCTGGCATTGATTTAGGAATAAACGCTGCTATAAATACCAACAAAACCGAATGGTTATTTATGGTGGGATATACCTACAGCAACCCAGTGATGTTAAGCCCTAATGATGTATTTGCATACGACTCATCGGCTCAAAAAAAACCGTATAGTTACAACTTTACCAGCACTGATACTGTTGGCAATCCTTTAAAATACCGCTATAACCATTTGGTAAAATTTGATGTGCAATTTAACTACCATAAAAAATTAATGTTAGGTGCAAGTATGCGTTACAACAGTTGGATGCAAAACATAGACAGGGTATTTGTAGAATCGCCTATTAATTTTGCTGCACCAGGCATAGCCAATGGAAGAGACTTAAACAAAAATGGGGATTTAGTATTTGATATACGTGCTGCATATACTTATCAAAAGTTTACCATTACAGCAACGGTTAACAATATTTTAAACACAGAAATTATGGGAAGGCCAGCAGATTTTAGACCAACACGATTGGCCATTTTACAGTTGGGTTATAAGTTTTAGCCTATTTTAAAAATCAACTTATCCCCTATTTTTATTTCACCAGGATTGGTGCATATTAGGTTAATTCCAAAGTTAACCACGTCATCAACCCTTCGGTATTTTGCTAATGTGGCCAAAGGCTCTTTACTGGTTTGTAATGTATTTTGGTTAATGGTAGTTACCACACAGCGGCCACAAGGTTTAGCAATTTTAAACTTTGCCGTTGCAATACCAAATGGCTCAAATTCATCTTCGGCATGAGGTGCATTTGCAGTAACAACAATGTTGGGCCTAAACCTATCATAACCAATTTTTGTCTTTAGTTTACTATTTAAGAAATCTAATGAAGCTTCACTAATCATCAACACTGGGTATCCATCTGCAAAACTAAACTGTTCGTTATTTTTAGCATATTTTGTATTTACTGCTCGTTGGCCTGTTTCGGGCATAAACACCAATTTAACGGACATTTCTAAGTGTTTGCTAAACCAATTATTAAAATCATCGTTGGCAACAATTGCATCAACAGAATCATCCCAAACAGTTACTTTTTTTGTGTTACCAGTTATAAAAAATGGTATAGTTAAGGTATCGTTTTTATAAATTATGGTAAAGCCATTTGGGTTTAAATTTAATTTAAACAAGGCCATTTTGTGTAATGTACGTTGTGTTAAAAATACACCTTGTTCATCTACCAACATATATCGCCTATCGTATTGTAAACCGCGCATAAAAACTTTGGTGCTCTGTAATGCAATTCCACCTAACGATTTTATTGGATAAATATACAATTGGGTTACTTCCATTCTTTTAATAAACTAACTAAACTACTTTATTTTACTTATTGGGCGGCAATTGTTTCGAAAAACAAACACTACTAGCCACACCAGCATATTGTCCATAATTTGGCGTACTTACATATCCGTTTTTGGTATACAACCTAATGGCTTCGGGCTGTCTAATTCCTGTTTCTAAAATCAAACTAAAATAACCTAATTCTGCGGCCCATTTTTCTAGCTCTTTTACAATAATTGTTGCCACTCCAACACTTCTATGCGCTAATGGCACATACATGCGTTTTATTTCAATTGTATTTTCATTATAAGGGCGCAAAGCACCACATGCAATTGGCTCGTTATTTTGATAAGCAACAATGGCGTATTTTATAGAATCCGACTTATTAAATTGCTCATAAAATTCCGATTCATCGCCATCTCTTATGCGTAATTCTGCATCCAGTTCTGTTACTAATTTTTTAAAATCTTGGTTTGATGAGTCCGTTCTAATACATGTTATCATTCTTATAATCCTTTTGCTGTACGTGCTGCACCAAACTCTAAAATAGCATCAATAAACTCGTAAGGTTTATAACCATTTAAAGCACATTGATGAAAAATTGCAGTAGCAGGTGTCATGCCAGGTAATGAATTTACTTCAATAAAAACCACCTCTGGTTTATTCTTTTTATCAATGCGCACAAACGCATCAATACGGCAATAGCCATGCACGTTTAAAACCTTTGCACCTTCAACCAAAACACTTTGCACCTCTTTGCTAATAGCCAACCTTATTTTTTCATTTTTATGGTAACGTGCAGGTGTAATATTTTGACCTTGCCCTGCTAAAAACTTTTCTTCTAAGCTTAATATTTCACCTTCGGCTAATGCTTCACTTGGCTCGAAAGATTCGTAAACCAAATTACCTTTTTTATCATAAGTAGTTAACATGCCACCCGTAATTTCTAAAAAGTGTGCAGCATTGTTTCTGTCAATAAATCCTTCAACTAAAAAGTAATTCTTTTTAGGAAATTCTTCTTTAGGTTTTAGTCCTAGTTTGTTTGCCAATGCAGGTGTAATGCTTAATGTGTTTCTAAAAACCCCTTCGGCATAATGCATTAACTCTTGTTTGTTTTTTATTTTTTTAACAGCACTACTACAACCATCATCAGCAGGTTTTGCAATTAAAGGGTACCCAATTTTTTCTATTTGTGCAATTATTTTTTTGCTGTCTTTTTTCCAATCCGTATCATACACCAACATGTGTTCGGCTACATTAAAACCTTTGTTGCGCAATAGTTGATTGGTTTCAAATTTATTGATGGTAATTTTAGAACTCTCCACCCCCGAACCATTGTATGGAATACGCAATTTATTTAACTCAACCTGCACAGTTCCATCTTCTCCTGGGCGGCCATGCAATGCAATAAAAACTGCATCGGTAATTTTGGCCAATTGTTTGTACGTAATTTGTTTGGGTGCAAATAAATTTTGCGAGCTTCCGTACTTATCAATTATCGATTTACACTCTACAATTATTTTCTCAACAATAGCAGCACGTTTAAAGTTAAATACCTTTTCTTTTATGTCATCGGCATTATCCTTTAACATTACATTAATGGGTATTACATGCAATGTATGGGCTTTATCATTGCCAGTTACAAACACTGGGAAAGGTGCATATTTACTGCTTGATGCAAGTTTTTCGTAAATATTTCTACCACTCTCTACACTTATGTGTCGCTCGGAACTATAACCGCCCATAAACACCGCAACTCGCCTTTTTTGTTGCTGTTGTTTTTTATTGTTTGATATGGCTTTATCTAAACCAAGCAACAATTGTTGGTAATGAAAATGAACTGGACTTGTTGCAATTCTTTCGGCAATTGAAGTACGAATAATGTAGGTTAAAAACTGTGAAGGATTTAAACCAATCTCAGCCGCTTGATGAAAGAAAAACGAAGAAGGCATCATACCCGAAGTAGTATTTGGGTCGTTTAAAAATATTTCGTTTTTGGGGGTGATAAAACCATCGATACGCGCATAGGTATTAAACTTAAAAAACTCAAACAACCTTACACACTCTTTACGTATATTTTGAATTTGTTTTTCGGCAATATTTATTGGCGTAACCTTACGCGACAAGCCTGGCAAGTACTTGCTGCGGTAATCATACACCTCTGTGCCTTTTACAATTTCTGTTGGTGGCAATGCAATTGCTTGGCCGTTTTCGTCTTTTATTACAATGCAGCTAAACTCCCTTCCACTTATAAAACCTTCAATTAAACATTCGGTTTCGCTGTAAATACTCGCAAGTTTTATGATTTGTTTTTTCTTAAAATGGGTATCTAACAAACCCCACAATTGTTCAGGGTTGTAAATCAATGCACCATCAACCAAAACCGGAAAAGAAATGCCTTCTTTTACATCGGCCATTTTTTGCAGCAAGGTTAATTTTGCAGCCTCTGTTTGTCCAACCCATTGGTTTTTATGAAGGGTTTGAATAAAAAACGAAGCATCAACCGCTGTTTCAAAATTATCAATATTTTTTTCAGAAATAACACTTACCCCAACTGACGAACCTTGATTTGCTGGCTTAATTACAAAAGGTAAACCTACTTGCTTTTTTACTTCTGCAAATAGTTTTTTTCTATCTGCTGTTAACCAGTTTTGTTTAGTAATACCCATAAATTTGGGGCTATTAAAACCAGCATGTTGCAGCATACTTTTTTGTGTTTTTTTGTGCATACCCACTGCACTTGGCAAAATACCCGAACCTGTGTAAGGAATATCATACCACTCTAACAAACCCTGTATGGTTCCGTCTTCGCCATACATGCCATGCAATGCTAAAAATGCAAAATCCATGTATTTACCAAACTCTTCAGGTTTAAGTATTTTACCAATTTGGGCAGCAATTTTTCTACCATTATCAATATGCGCTTCGGGCAAACTTTCGGTATAAATTTGTAATGGCTTTTGTTGATTTTTTAAAGCACTAACTGTTGGGTAAAAATCGCGAATACTGCCTTTGTAAATAAACTCCCAATTTAATAGGATAAAATTATTAAAACTATCCACAAAAATGGGAACAGCTTCAAAAAGATTTTTATCTAAATTATCATAAACTGTTCGTCCACCTGCAAAACTTACTTCACGCTCGCGCGATGAACCACCAAAGAATATACCTACTTTAATCATGTGCTTATCTATTTTATGCTACAATTTGTAACTTGCATCAAATATATTTGCTTTAATAATAAATAGAATACGCCTTTGTGCACAACCTTTGGCATGATGTATGTTTTATTTATCATATAAATTTTTACTTTTACAACATCAATTAATTTTAAAACAACATGAAACGCAACTTATTTGCACTATCGTTAGTACTGTTTATTACAGCTTTTGCACAAGCGCCTCAAACCTTGCCTAACATAACTTTAAAAGATGTAAACGGTAAAAATGTAAACGTAGCCGACTACTCAAAAAATGGTCAAGTTACTATTATAAACTTCTGGGCTACATGGTGTACACCTTGCAAAAAGGAGTTAACCAACATTAACGACAACTTGCTTGAAACTTGGCAAGAAAAGTATAATGTGAAGTTAGTTGCTGTATCAATTGATAATGCAAAAAACGTTTTAAAAGTAAAACCTTATGTTGATGGTCAGGCTTGGGAATTTGATATTTTGCTTGATGTAAACGAAGATTTAAAACGCGCTTTAAACGTAAATAATGTACCTTATACCATTTTATTAGACAAAAAAGGCAACATAGTTTGGAAACACGAAGGTTACGTAGAGGGCAATGAATACATATTAGATGAGCAAGTAAAAAAATATGCTGCCATGTAAATTAACTAAACTTATTTAATTAAAACCTGCTATTAAATTACAATAGCAGGTTTTTTTATGCGTTAAACTTTCCTATTTTGCACCTTATCTTTTTTACGAACTAAATTATTTAAGCATGATAAAAAAAACACTTGTACTATTTTTTGCCACATACCTAATAATTAGCCAAGCCATTGCGCAAGCGCCAAAATCCTACTCTTCATCCGAAATATTATTACAACTAAAAAAGCTAAACACGGTTGGTGCTGTATTGTACATTGCTGCACATCCTGATGATGAAAACACCAGGTTAATAACATACTTAGCCAACGAAAAATGCTTACGCACCGGATATTTAAGCTTAACACGTGGCGATGGTGGACAAAACTTAATTGGCCCCGAACAAGGAATTGAACTAGGCGTAATTAGAACACAAGAATTATTAGCAGCAAGAAGAATTGATGGTGGCGAACAATTTTTTACCCGTGCCTACGATTTTGGTTTTAGCAAATCGCCCGAAGAAACTTTTAAGAAATGGAATAAAGATTCTATTTTAAGTGACATGGTATGGGTAATTCGTAACTTTAGGCCAGATATTATTATTACCCGCTTTGCACCCGATGGTAGTGGTGGACATGGACATCATACCGCATCGGCAATTTTAGCCGAAGAAGCTTTTGATGCAGCAGCCGACCCCACTCGTTTTCCAGAGCAATTACAATATGTTGAAGTTTGGAAAACCCGCAGGATGTTTTACAATACTGTGGCGCGTTTTCGTAACCCAAATGCAGATATGAGCGCATACATTCCGTTAGATGTGGGTGGTTACAATCCGTTATTGGGTAAAAGTTATGGCGAAATTGCAGCCGAAAGCCGCAGCATGCACAAAAGCCAGGGTTTTGGAAGTGCCAAACAACGTGGTGAATATTTTGAACATTTTAAACCTGTAAAAGGTGACACTGCTGGATTAAAAGATATTTTTGAAGGCATTGATTTTAGTTGGAAGCGACATAAAAAATATTCAAAGTATCACAGTAAAATACTCAATCTCATTAAAAATTACCCTACATCTTTTAAATTGAGTTATTCGAGTAATCTAATTACGCTCGCATCCTCTTTAGAGAAAAACTACATAGAGCTCAACTATCACGATCAGCTAATAAATAATATTATTATTAACTATCACGGAATTTTTTATGAATCAATTTCCAAACAACCATCGATTGGATTTAATGATACAATTAATGTTGAAACCACATACATGATACGAGAGAACAGAACGATTACAAAATATAAGGCCGGATTTAGGCCTTTTGGAGACCGTTATGATGATGCAACAATTACATTACGAAATAACTTCCCTTATGTTTATAAAAGTACATACCCAATTCATCTCCGTAATATTAAATCTAACTATCAAAAGTTATATTGGCTAGAAAATCCAATAAAAAATAATTTATTTGATTATAACTTCCAGAAAGAAGTAGAAAAAGATCCATCTTTATCAAGAAATATTTTTGTATTTAGCAATGAAGGGAATGTTACATTGCAAAGTGAAATTCAATACAAATGGGTTGATCCTGAAAAAGGCGAATTATACAGACCTGTTGTTATTACACCTCCGGTGATGATTAATATTGAAAATGATGTGATAACGTTTGCTGATAATAAACCTAAAGAACTTAAGGTGGTTTTAAAAGCAGGAAAAGATAGTGTAAATGGATGGATAAAAATTGCATTACCTAAAGGTTGGTTTGCTATTTTAAAAGGCAGCAAAATGGATGGAAATATCAAAACACCTGATGAAAGTGGTTTTACTTTTAGCTAAAATAAAAAGGGTGAAACAAAAGATGTTGTTATCGAAATTAATCCATACGAAGGAGCAACAGATACCACAATTACAATTAGGGCTTTGGTTGCTGGTGTTGAATACTCAAAAGGAATTAAAGAAATAAAGTATGGTCACATTCCTATTCAAACCTTATTTCCTGAAGCTGAAGTAAAATTGGTTAAGTTAGATTTAGTGAAAAAGAGCAAACGCATTGGTTACATTCCTGGTGCGGGTGATGAAGTGCAAGCGTGTTTAAGTCAGCTTGGTTATGAAGTAACTACCTTAACAGATGATAAATTAGCGAGTGAAAATTTGAGTCAATACGATGCAATTATTACTGGAGTACGTGCATACAATACCAATGATAAACTGCCTTTATACAAACAAAAACTAATGGATTATGTAGCTGCTGGTGGAAACATGATTGTGCAATATAATACCAACAGTTGGGCTGGCCCTTTAAGTAAGGATATTGGTCCATACCCATTTAAAATTACACGTGATAGAATTACAGATGAAACAGCAAAAGTGATGATGGATTTACCTAATCATGCAGTATTTAATAC
>JAGPCI010000155.1 GCA_018058165.1 Bacteroidia bacterium | reverse complement strand
GTTTTAAGTTGTTCTTTTATTGCGGTCAGAGAAATATTCATGGGTATATTTTGCTATTTTGCGGGTGCAAAGGTACGTATTTATTTGCATTGTTGTGGTATTTTTTTTACCTAAAAACATTGTTTTTTATCAGTTATTTTGTATTTATTTTTTTATTGTTAGGTAGATAATAGCAATAAGCAAAAGTGCAGCGACTGAGGAGCAGCGTGAAGCTTGCCAACTGTGGGCGAGGGGTTTTGGGCAGGCAGAAAACTGCTACTTTAAAATATACCTAATGCTGTTTAGTGGCAAAAATACCTTATTTTTGTAACAAAAAGCTGCAAATCCGAATATTTTGATTTAACTTTGCCCTGATAAAAATAATAGCTTTTAAAGGCAAATGCTGCATTTATTTTGTTTTTATTTTATTAAAACCTAAAATGTTTTTTAAATTAGCTAAATTCATTTTTTAAAATCAAATGCTTTGGAGATTGTTTATTAGCGAGTTATGCATCACTCAATAGTACTATAAAAATGAACGTTTAACTTAAGTGTGTAAAAAAACATTTGACAAAAAAACGAAAAACAAATAATATAAATACAAATAAAATTGAATAAAAAACTATACAGAGCAGCTCTCATTACTTCACCAATAATTGCTGTTTATGGTGGCAGCGCTTTTTATATTTTTAACGCCATTGATTTAAAGACTTATTTGGTGCTTACAATAGGTCTTACTGTAAATGTGTTTTTAATTTGGATAATGCATATAGTATATGCGCAAAAATTCCCTAATTCTAATCCATATCTACAATTCTTTGTCACTTATCTATCCAATTTAATTTTTAGACTGCTAATACATATCATTAACCTTGTGCTACATTTGCCTAAGCCACAATTTGTAGATAATTATTTGAGCTACCCTATTCTCACTTCTTTTGTATTAAATATTATTATAATGGTAATTGTTAATTCAATTGTAACAACATTTAAAAAAGCAGAAACCGAAAAACAATTACAAGATATACAGTTGCAGAATATTGAAGCCCAAAAACAATTATTAATTCAGCAATTACAACCTCATTTTTTATTTAATGCGTTAAGTACCTTAAAATCTTTGATTGGGTTTAATAGCCAATTAGCAGAAAATTACATAATAAAGCTATCCGATTTTCTAAGATATAGCATTCAATCTAATCAAGTTGAATTGGTGTCATTAGAGGAAGAATTACAATTTACCCAAGATTATATCGACCTTCAAAAAATGCGGTATGATGCTGCTTTTGAATATAGCATTAACATTCCTAAAGAATGCTTACATACTCAAATTCCCGTATTAGCATTGCAAACTTTAATAGAAAATATTTTTAAGCATAATTATTTTACCGAAAAAAATAAACTTGTTTTTGCAATTCAATGTACAACAAATAAAATCGAAGTAACAAATACTAAAACTTCTCTTAAAACAACAGAAAAAACTCAAACGGGTTTAATAAACCTCAACAAAAGGTATGAACTCATTTGTGGAAAATCTATTTTTATAGAAGATAACGAAAAATCATTCACCGTAACTTTACCATTAATCAAAAAATGAAGATACTAATTATAGAAGATGAAAAATTGACTGCAAAAGATTTAATGAATACCATTAAATTAGTTGAGCCTAATGCCGAAATCGTTGCTCAAATTGCAACAGTAGAAGATGCTATCTTTTATTTTGAAAACCAACCTAACATTGACTTAATCTTTTCAGATATTCAATTGGGTGATGGTAGTAGCTTTGAAATATTTGAAAAGTTAAAAATTAATACGCCAATTATTTTTTGCACAGCCTTTAATGAATATGCTTTAAAAGCTTTTGAAACATCGGGGATTGATTACATACTAAAGCCTTTTTCAAAAAATACTGTCCAAAAAGCAATTTTAAAGTTCAAAACAATTACTCAAAAAACTGATTCTATCCAGCCAAATTACAAAGAATTGTTTGATACTATAAGTAAAAAAATACAATCTACTAAATTATCTAACATTATTGTATACCAAGGCGATAAAATTATACCCCTTGCAGGTGATACCATCGCATTGTTTTATATTGACAATGGAATAGTGAAGGCAATAAATTTTGATAATAAAAAATTTACCATTAGCTATAATTTAGAAGAATTAGAACAAAAATATTCGCCTCATTTTTTTAGACCCAACAGGCAGTTCTTAGTAAACAGGTCGGCTATAAAAGAGGCGGCACAATACTTTAATCGCAAACATTTAGTGCATCTTACCATACCATTTTCGGAGCAAATTTTAGTTGGCAAAGAAAAAATAAATGCCTTTTTAGACTGGTTAGCTAATTATTGACTTTGCTTTTTGTCCATTTCGTTTTCAATATTGTCCACTTCATTCATTTCTTCCTTTCTGGTTATTGACATTACCCTTATCTTTGCATCAAAATTCTACAAAGATGAACGTCAAAATCAAAAAATTAGTTTTTACTTTTGTTTTATGCCTTATAGGCAACACAATGTATGCTCAGGAAAAATTTACCATTAGTGGTACCATTAAAGAAACCCGAACAGGCGAAGCCTTAATTGGTGCAGCATTAACTGTAATAGAAAATCCAACTATTGGGGTAAGTGCCAACGAGTATGGTTTTTATTCTCTTTCATTACCTAAAGGTACATATACATTTAGGGTATCTTTTATAGGGTTTAATGAAAAAAAGCAAACATTGGAATTAAATTCGGACAAAGAAGTGAATTGGCAATTAGACGACAATATCACTTTAAAAGAAGTTGTAATAACCGATAAAAAGGAAAACGACAACCTTACCAAACCTGTAATGGGTATCGAAACACTCAATATGAAAGAAGTGGCAAAACTTCCGGTAATATTTGGAGAAAAAGACATACTAAAAACTATTACTCTTTTGCCTGGTATCAAAAATGCAGGCGAAGGCGGTAATGGTTTTAGTGTAAGAGGCGGTGCTACCGACCAAAACTTAATTCTTTTAGATGAAGCACCTGTTTATAATGCGTCGCATTTACTCGGTTTTTTCAGTACTTTCAATAGCGATGCCATAAAAGATGCTACTGTAATAAAAGGCAATAGCCCTGCAAACTATGGTGGTCGGTTATCTTCTGTTTTAGATGTTAAAATGAAAGAAGGAAATAACAAAACGTACAACGTAAGCGGAGGCTTAGGTTTAATAAGCAGCCGTTTAATGGTAGAAGGACCTATTCAAAAAGAAAAATCTTCTTTTATGATTTCGGGTAGAAGAAGTTATGCCGATTTATTCTTAAAAGCTTCCGAGAGTTTTAATGATACTAAACTTTATTTTTACGACTTAAATGCAAAAGCAAATTATAGCATTAATGATAAAAATAGAATTTATGTTTCGGGATATTTTGGCAGAGATGTGCTAGGCTTTGGAAGCAATTTCAATACCGATTGGGGTAATGCAACAGCTACGCTTCGCTGGAATAGCATTATTAGTTCAAAATTATTTTCTAATACCTCTTTCATTTACAGTAATTACACCAACAACATAAAAATACAAGCTAACGACAATGATTTTAATGTAAACTCTGATATTACTGATTGGAATTTGAAACAAGATTTTTCATTATTCACCAATCCTAAAAACTCATTTCGTTTTGGTTTTCAATCCATTTATCACACTATTACACCAACTACCTTTTCGGGCACACAAGACAATAACGATTCAAAAAAAGGCAAAAATGCTTTAGATAATGCTGTTTATTTTAATAACAATTACAAACCCACAGAAAAATTTAGCATTGATTATGGACTACGAGCTACTGCCTACTCCTTATTGGGTGGCGATACCTACAATATTTACGACAAAGGGATAAAGACAGATAGCGTAGTTTTAGAGAAAGGTAAATTTGGTAAAACCTATTTTACCATTGAACCTCGTATTACAGCCAACTATCGCCTTACCGAAACCCAAAGCCTAAAAGCAGGTTATGCCAGAAATGGTCAACACTTACATTTACTAAGTAACTCTACAAGCGGCAATCCTACCGACCAATGGATAGGCAACAGCTATAATATCAAACCAGAAATAGCCGATCAATTTAGTATCGGGTATAATCAAAACTTTGCCGATAATGCTTACGAATTAGGCATAGAAAGTTATTATAAGTCAATGCAAAATCAAGTAGATTATAAAGATGGTGCCGACTTACAAACTTCGCCCGATATAGAAAGCCAATTGTTATATGGCAAAGGTAGGGCTTATGGTTTAGAACTAATCTTTAAAAAGAAAACCGGAAAATTTACTGGCTGGATTAGCTACACACTAAGCAAAACCGAAAGGCAAATTGATGGTATCAATAATAACGAATGGTATAATGCAAAACAAGACCGTACCCACGATGTATCAGTAGTAACAATATACCAAATTAACCCTCGTTGGTCGTTATCTGGTTTATTTATTTACAACACGGGCAATGCCGTTACTTTTCCTACAGGCAAATACACCTTAAATGGTAATACCGTTTATCAGTACGGCAATCGCAATGCCGACCGTATGCCAGCCAATCATAGATTAGACTTAAGCGCTACCTATGATTTTAAGAAAAAACGTAGCTACGAAAGTTCTTTAAATTTTGGAGTGTACAATGTATATGGTCGCGAAAACGCTTACACCATTACATTTAGAGATGTCGAAAATGACACTACTAAGACCGAAGCAGTACAAACTTCATTATTCCGCTGGGTACCAAGTATTACTTACAATTTTAAATTCTAATCATAATGAAAAAAATAAAAACATTCACTCAAATAATAATTGCAACAATAGCACTAAGCAGTTGCGAAAAAGTAATTGACCTTGACCTGAAAGATGTCGAAAGTAAGTTGGTAGTAGAAGCAAACATAACTAACCAACCAGGTCCTTATTTTGTAAAACTAACTAAATCAATTCCTTTCGACGAGTCTAGTATCTATCCCGAAGTTAACGATGCCTTGGTAATAATATCCGACGAGGCAGGACAAAGCGATACGCTAAACTACACTAGCAATGGAGTTTATAAAACCAACACCACACAAGGAATAGAAGGCAGAAGCTATTACCTAAAAATAGTAGCCGAAGGCAAAACTTACACCGCTACAAGCACTATGCCCCAAAAGGTAATTTTAGATAATATAGGAATCTCTGTTCTGCAATTTGGTGGACAAAATAATAATGTATTATTTCCAGAGTATACAGATCCTATAAAAAAAGGCAATAATTACAATTTTGTTGTAACTATTAATGGCGTTAAAAATAAAACATACCTACTTTGGAATGATAATACCAATAATGGTTTACCTAATCAAAGACCAATAGGAGGACCCGGCATTGATATTAAAACAGGTGATAATGTAATTGTAGAAATGCAATGCATAGATAGTAATGTATATGATTATTACTTTACATTGTCGCAAATGGCAGGAAACGGACCCGGCGGTGGCACTACGCCTACCAATCCACCAAATAATATTACAGGTGGCGCATTGGGTCTTTTTTCAGCCCATACTACCGAGTCTAAAGATGTAATTGTGCCTTAAACAAGTAATAAAATATATTAAATAGTTGTATTTAAATATTAACCAATCATTGCTCGTACAAGCTAATGTAGTAGGCACTACCACAAAAGTGTTGTAGTAATATGCAGTTAATGTACAATTTATTGACATAAATACAATAAAAAATATGAAATAAAAAAATGTAAAAAACTACAATCCTAATAGCACAAAAAATGCCCGACAATAGCTGTCGGGCATTTTTACGCACTTTATAAAATTATAACAATAAAATATTGTTTTGTTTCGTTTTTAATAAGTTCAAACCCCAATAGTCCCTAAACTAATTATGGCACAACAAATTACACTTGGCACTGTTTTTTTGCGTATCTTTGCACCATGCAAAACGATAATTTTTCTGAAACGTCGGACTTTACGCCTATCAACTACCTAAACGAGTTGAACGGCGTGCAGCGCCTTGCCGCCGAAAACACAACAGGACCAGTTATGATTGTGGCGGGTCCGGGGTCGGGTAAAACGCGCGTATTAACCTACCGCATTGCACACCTT
>JAGPCI010000154.1 GCA_018058165.1 Bacteroidia bacterium | reverse complement strand
GTGTACTCACCATCTAGACCTTTTGTACCATTGGTTGAATGACAAATATAAAACTGCGAACCACTTGATGCTTTTAATGGGTTTGATGCATTGCCCAATCTAGCTGCTGCTACTTCGCCTCGCGCATGGCGATGTTTGGTAACATCTATCTCGGCAGGTATGGTATAACCAGGGCCACCTTGCCCATCATTGTTTGGGTCGCTATCTTTTGAATTTGGATCTCCACCTTGTATCATAAAATTGGTAATAATGCGGTGAAAAGTAGTACTGTCGAAATAATTAGTATCAGCTAAACCTAAAAAGTTTGCACGGTGCAAAGGAGTTTCTTTATATAACCACATGTACATGGTTCCTTTGCTTGTTTTAATTTCAATAATTTGTTCTGTGGTATCTTTGTTCTGTTGTTGAGGAACTACACCATCATCTTCTTTTGAGCATGAGGCAAAAATAAATAATACCAGTACAAGTGGATATATGTTTTTCATTAGTTTATGTTTTAATCAAACATAATAATTTTAAGAATAAACTTCATGAATAATTTATAAAAAGAGAATAAAGAAATCAGCAACAATGAAAAACAACTCTAATTTATCCCAAATTAATCAATAGAAGATTTGAAAAATCGAACTACTTGATTTAGTTGGGATAATCCCGTGCCGAAGCCTCGGTAAAGAAAATGTTAGCAGTTTTGCAAAAACTGATTTAAAGTATCTTTATTGATTATGCATTTACAATACGAATTTGGGTTTAATATATTACTCCAATTGATAAACTAATATTGCATCAACATTTATGTGCAACAACATGCGACCCCGCTGGGGTCTAAGATTGTTGTTGTACTAATTTCCTATAAACATTTAATCCCTCTGGGATTAGTAGAGCATTATAATCTGAAAAACAACCTGAATTTTCAATGCAAATCTCAAATTTGGAACAAAATAACTCTTCAACAGAATAAATGAACCCAGCGGGTTCGCATATTTATAACAACACCAATATCATGCAAATATTCGACCCCAGCGGGGTCGTACTCTTTCATTCGAAATCAACTAAAAAATATCGGCTAATAAGAGTGCAAAAAACATGAGTTAGGTTCTCAAACTTATCGCATATTTATACGATTACCCTCCCTCAAAAACAACTTACTCTACCAAGTTAAACCCCGGCTTAGGGTTCCGAAGCTTCGGAAGGAGCAAGCTGCCATACAGCGTGGAAAGCCCGGCCTGAGGCACGAAGGAAAGCCCCAAAATAATACCGAAAGTACATTCAATTGGTATAAAAAATCCTCCGCAGCTTTTTCACTACGGAGGATTTTAACCTAACTAACTTTGATTTATACTAACGCGCTCCTCTCTATACACGCCCCAACTCACTTGCCTACCCAAAGTGCACGCGAGAAGCTTATTGATTAATAAATTCGAATTGGTTTTTATCGTTTAGTTTGATAAGTACGCTCGAATCTTTTTTGATATTGCCCATTAAAATATCTTTTGAAAGTTCGTTTAAAATCCGTTTTTGAATAACTCGTTTTAACGGACGGGCACCAAACTGAGGATCGTAACCTAATTGCGATAACCAATCTAAAGCTTCATCGGTTGCACTTAATTCCATGCCTTGTTCGGTCATTTTTTGTTGCAATTGTTTAAACTGTAAATTTACAATTTCTCGCACATTTTCTCTACTTAATGGTGTAAACATTATTACATCATCAATACGGTTTAAAAACTCTGGACGAATGGTATGTTTTAACAAATCCATCACACCTGCTTTGGCTTCGGCAATTTTATCTTCTTTATTAAACTCGGTATAGTTCTCTAATTTTTCTTGAATAATATGCGAACCAATATTGGATGTCATGATGATAATTGTGTTTTTAAAATTAGCTACTCGCCCTTTGTTATCAGTTAAGCGACCATCATCTAACACTTGCAATAAAATATTAAACACATCTGGATGTGCTTTTTCAATCTCGTCAAGCAACACAACCGAGTATGGTCTTCTTCGAACTGCTTCGGTTAATTGCCCACCTTCTTCGTAACCTACGTATCCTGGAGGCGCACCAATTAAACGGCTTACGGTATGTTTTTCTTGATACTCACTCATATCAATACGCACCATGGCATTATCTTGGTTAAATAAAAATTCGGCCAAAGCCTTTGCTAGCTCTGTTTTACCAACACCTGTAGTACCTAAAAATATAAACGAACCTATAGGTTTTTTAGGGTCGCTTAGGCCTGCCCTATTTCTACGAATAGCATCAGCAATGGCCTCGATGGCTTCCTCTTGGCCAACTACACGTTTGTGCAATTCATCCTCTAGGTGCAATAATTTTTCGCGCTCGCTTTGCAGCATTCGAGTAACGGGAACGCCTGTCCAACGGCTAACAACACCTGCAATATCTTCGCTGTCTACTTCTTCTTTTACCATTGCACTATCGCCTTGCTGGGCGGTAAGTTTTTCTTGGTAATCTTGCAAACGAGCTTCGGCCTCTTTCGATTTTCCGTAGCGAATTTCTGCAACTTTAGCAAAGTCGCCATTACGCTCGGCAATTTCGGCCTCGTGTTTTAGATTTTCAATTTCGAGTTTAGTTTGTTGTATGCCATCAACCACTTGTTTTTCGCTTTGCCATTTTGCTTTAAGCGAATTTTTTTCGGCTTGAAGGTTAGAAATTTCTTCGCTTAAAGCTTTAATTTTATCGTTATCGCCTTCCCGTTTTATGGCTTCGCGTTCAATTTCTAATTGCATAATTCTACGCTCCAATTGGTCAATTTCTTCAGGAACGGAATCAATCTCTAAACGCAATTTTGCAGCAGCCTCATCCATTAAATCAATTGCTTTATCTGGCAAAAAACGATCGCTGATGTAACGTTGCGAAAGTTCTACTGCGGCAATAATTGCCTCGTCCTTAATTCGTACTTTATGATGCACTTCGTAACGCTCTTTTAAACCACGTAAAATAGAAATGGCACTTTCGGTATCGGGTTCATCTACATATACTTTTTGGAAACGTCTTTCTAATGCTTTATCTTTTTCGATGTAGCGTTGATACTCGGCTAAAGTTGTTGCACCAATTGAGCGCAACTCGCCACGGGCCAATGCTGGTTTTAAAATATTAGCTGCATCCATTGCACCTTCTCCGCCACCACCAGCACCAACTAAGGTATGAATTTCGTCAATAAATAAAATTAGTTCGCCATCACTGTCAATCACTTCTTTTACAACAGATTTTAAGCGCTCTTCAAACTCGCCTTTATATTTTGCACCAGCAATTAATGCACCCATATCTAACGAAAAAATAAGTTTTGATTTTAAGTTTTCGGGCACATCGCCACTTACAATTCTGTGTGCTAAACCTTCGGCAATGGCTGTTTTACCAACACCAGGTTCGCCAATAAGTATTGGGTTATTTTTTGTTCTGCGCGATAAAATTTGTAATACACGTCTAATCTCTTCATCGCGACCAATTACAGGATCGAGCTTGCCAGCTTTAGCTAATTCGTTTAAATTTTTAGCATACTTATTTAACGAGTTATATTGTGCTTCGGCATTTTGTGAGGTAACTTTATTCCCACCACGTAATTCTTTAATTGCCGCTTTTAAATCCTTCTCGTTTACTCCCGAATCTTTTAATAAAGCAGAGGTGTTATCGCCCGCTAAAAGTAATCCAATTAACAAGTGTTCTACCGATACAAACTCATCGCCAAACTCTTTTAATAACCCTTGTGCTTTTGCAAGGGCTTGGTTTGATGCATTGCTTAAATACTGACTGGTATTACCCGATACTTTTGGATAACCTTTTATCATGGCATCTAAAGTTTGTTCGATGCGAGTTGGATTTGCATTTAGTTTTTTGAGTAAAAAGGAAATGATATTTTCATCAGTCTCTAACAAGCCTTTTAATATATGCCCTGTTTCTATCGACTGATTACCATTTTCAGTAGCAATTTGCTGTGCTTGCTGAATGGCTTCTTGCGATTTGATGGTAAAGTTTTTAAAATCCATTTTTATACTTTTTGATATTAATTATTATTACTTTTTGTAGATACCGTTTAGGCATCAACATTAAGTCCATTATTGTTTTTGAGGCAATTATGGCGCTAAAGGTTGATAAGTAATGAAATGTTGGCGCAAAAAGCAGAAATAAAAAGCGTAAATATTTGGTAATTAAGTCAAGTTGACAAAAGAAGAAGATTTGCTTTATGCTATAAAAGTAAGGTTGACTATATAAAACCTTTACAATAACTCCATAAATATACCTATAATAGGTATTGCGAAAACTGAATTCAACCATCAATTTTGCACATGAAATTTAACACTAAATAAACCCATGTTATAAAATATAAAATTAACCAACAATAAACAAATTGAAGTGTTAAATAGAATGAAAAAAAAATTGATATTAGAGACTCTGATTTATGTGCAAATACCCATCTACTAATATTACTTGGCGATAGAGTGCATAAACTCCAAAAACAAGGCCGCCTGAATTAGCAGCCTTTATTATTTTTGGAAATTTAAAATAGATATGCAGTTTAACTGCTAAATTATTTCTTAGAATTATACCCAACAGACACACCTACTCTAAATCCATCTTGGGTAGGTATGCTGGCCCAAAAATTTAAAGGAATATTCATTTTACCCGATTTTAAAGTTTTACCAAAAGCAATAACCAATGCCGAAGTAAACTCTCCTGTTCCTCTGCTGTCGAGCGTTTTCTTTAACTCATAATCTTTAATGTTATTTGCTTTAAGCTCGTCTTCGGTGTAATATTTACCATTAATAAATGCCAAATCTTTAAAAGTAGCAATACCTATTGATGGGCCAATGGCTATTTCCCAACCACTTTTGTTATTTCTAAACCCGTTTAAAATGGTTAAACTAGGAATAAACATTTGTTGATCTACACCGGTTACCATAGGTATAAACTCAAACAGTGCTTGGTAATTTCCTTCATTTAGGTATTGCTTTTCAAATTGGTAACCAAACTGAAACATAGCAGGGTAAGCCTCATAGCCACCAGTATTTTTTTTATCGCCCAAACGTGTTGCCTGTCTACCAAAAATAAACGTGTAACCAAAACGTGGGCCTTGCAAATTTAAACGAGCTTTATCAGGGTTATTGATGGCGTTTTCGTAGTCGAATTTTTTGGTTAACCTGTTCATTAATTCATTATCTATGCTTTGATTAAACAGCTTTCTAATAGATAAACTAATCATATTTTGCACCTCAAGCGGAAGGTTTAAATACTCAGTAACATTTGTCCTTTCAATAGCGGCAGTTTTAACATTTATCAGCCTAAAAGTGGTAATAATAGTTTGGCCATAAAGCTCAACGCTACCCGTAAACATGTAATCACTTTGTATGGTATTACCCACCTCAAGCAAACAAGCTTTACCGTAACAATTGGCAATGTTTAATTTGTTTTTTTCAACCAAATAAATCACATCATACCTATCAGTTACATCAAATGTATCTAATTTTTCAAGTTCAATACGAGCTAGGTTGCCCATTTGTGTTGGGTCTAATTGAATACCTTTTGTATCAATATTTAATACAGTAATAGAAGTGCGTTTTGCATTTTGTGCACTAGCAATTTTTGTTGATATAAATAAAACAAAAATTAAGGCCAATTTAAAAGTAGTGTTAAGCGTTTTCATAATATTTTTATTAGTTGTTTAGTGGGTACAAATTTGGGGTTGATACACCCCTAAACCGAATTGGAAAACACAACACACAACATTACTTTTGGCATTAATTGCAAGCAAATGAACCCCGCTTTGTAAAATTTGCATTTTTTGCAAATACTTTGCAATTATTGGTATCTTGCCGCAAAGCTTTAACCCTATATGAACAAAGCAAAAGAAATACAACAAGCCTTTTTAGCACGTGTAAAATCTACTTTACCGCAGCATGTTTCGTTTGTAAACGAACTATCAGAACTATTAAACACCAGCAACGATAGTGCATACCGAAGGTTACGCGGAGAAACATTATTAGGCATTGATGAGATTGCAATAATATGCCAACATTTTAAAGTGCCTTTTGAAACGCAAACACAAAACGAAACAGCAACAGTATCATTTAATTATTTTAAGCTTGATGGTAA
>JAGPCI010000153.1 GCA_018058165.1 Bacteroidia bacterium | reverse complement strand
GTGTCTCTCTCGTCAATTTCAAACTTGCCTATGTTTTTAATTAAAGGTAAAAGCTTAGGAAACCCAAAGTTACGTGGGTCAAAATCGGGTTGTTTTTTAATAATAAAATTTCCAAGATTTGCTAAAAATGTCCAACCACTTTCATCAGCCAAATCATCAACGCTTTCGGTAATTAATTTAATGGTTTCGGCATCAACTTTACTTAATGGTTCTGCTTTTATCCTAGGTTTAGTAGTGGGTTTTGCAACAGTGTTATCAACTGTTTCAACCTTTAAAATCTCCAAGTAAATAAATTTATCGCAGGCCGATATAAATGGTTTAGGCGTTTTCTTTTCACCAAAACCAATCACGGTCATTCCCGCTTCTCTAAGCCTTGTAGCCAGCCTTGTAAAATCACTATCGCTTGATACAATACAAAACCCATTCACTTTTTCGGAGTATAAAATGTCCATTGCATCAATAATTAATGCACTGTCGCTCGAGTTTTTACCCGATGTGTAACTGTATTGTTGAATAGGAGTAATGGCATTTTCTAACAGCACATTTTTCCATCCCGAAACCGTTGGCTTAGTCCAATCGGCATAAATTCTTTTAATAGTTGGCGTTCCATTTTTCGAAATCTCTTCCAACATTTCTTTTACATTGGCATAAGGCACGTTATCCGCATCTATTAATACGGCAAGTTTATCATCAGTCATAATTTATTATTTTAGTTGAAGGCTTTGTAATTAGTTTAAATAGCAACCCTCATGTATTACTGGGCTACCAATGAATGGAAAAAACCTTAAAACGCCATCCACAGGGTAAAATTTGCACTAAAAATTGAGAATTACAAGTTATCATTTCTATGCAACTAACAAAATACAATTTGTTTTACCTTTTAACACCACCTTTTGCAACAGCTTTTGCTTCGTAAGGCTCGTCTGGCCAAGCATGTTTGGGGTATCGTCTTTGTAGCTCTTTTTTTACCTCAAAATAGATGTTATTCCAAAAACTGCGTAAATCGGCCGTTACTTGCACCGGTTTAAATCCAGGCGAAAGCAAGTGCATAACCACACTATTTTTGCCGTTATTTATAGTTGGTGTGTCGGACAAACCAAACACTTCTTGCAACCTAACAGATAAAATTGGGGTTTCGCCATTGGGTAAATATTCAACCGCAATTGCCGAACCGCTTGGTACTTTTATTTTACTTGGTGCTAATTGATTTAAAGATAGTTGTAAATTGTAATCTAAACTATTAATTAATGCACTCGTTAGGTTTATTTTCTTTAAATCTGCTGGCTTTTTTACCTCATTTAAGTAAGGCATAAGCCACTCGCTATTGGTAATTAAAAGGGTTTGAGTGCTCACATCTGGCCAACCTTCTGTAGGATTCCATTTTCTTAAACTTAATATACGATTTTGCAATTGCTGCATGGTTTCATCAAAGTTTAACAATTGTTCGCCCTCAATTACCAATGCATTCGAAATAGCTTGTTGTAAGTGGCTCTCGTCTGGGTTGGGTAGGGGTTTTGATTGTAAAACAATGCTGCCTATGCGTAAATCTTTAGTAGCTATCAAACCACCTTTGCGTGTATCCCAAGTAATTACTTGTTTTTCTTTAACCAAAGGCAATAAATCCTTAGGATTAAGGGGCGATGCCATAAATATCTTACCCAAACCATCTCTTGTATCAATATGTGCAACAGCAAGCCAAGGCTCGTGAGCCAAATCATCGCGATGCCCAGCAGTGGCATATTTTCCGTTTGCCAACTGAAATTGCGCATTATTACCAGGTCTTGCAAAAGCAATTCTTTCTGGATATGCATAAGCCAATAAAAGTCCAGTTTCAAACACATCTACTGGTCCGTTATCTACTTCAATACCAAGCATGTTTCGGTACATTTCAGCCACTTTTTCTATTCGGGTAAATTTGTTACCTAAGCTGTTATGTAACCTTCCCCTGCGTAAGGCTTCAATTCTTAAATTAATGTCAATTCCGGCCTCTTTAGGCAATGGATCACGTTCTTCTAAAATGGCTGCAATATCTGCTGCAAGCGCTACTGCACCATCAAGTTTTGCTTTTAAAAGCATGTGTGCAATGCGTGGATGGCAAGCTAAACCATGTATTTGTTTTCCATGTTCAGTAATTCGGCCGTTTTCTATGGCATTTAAGTTAGTAAGCGTATCAATAGCCTGACTAACTGCTGCTTTTGGTGGCGGAGTAAGCCAAGTTAATTGGTTAATACTGGCAATACCCCAATTGTATAACTCTAAAACCAATGAAGCTAAATCGGCCTCTAAAATTTCGGGAACACTATGTTCTGCAAGGCGTTGATGGGTTGCGGCTGTCCACATGCGGTAACATACTCCTGCACTTAATCGGCCAGCTCTACCAGCCCTTTGTGCGGCAGAATCTTTTGAAATTTGAACAGTTTCTAACCTTGATAAACCAGATTTTGGATCAAACCTAGACATACGGCCAAAACCAGTATCAACCACAATCTTAATACCTTCAATGGTTAAACTAGTTTCGGCAATTGATGTGGCCAAAACAACCTTACGTTTGCCAAATTTATTGGGCATAATGGCCAAAAACTGTTCGCGGTGTGGCAGTTGTCCGTATAATGGATGTATGGCAAAATCTAATAATTCATGCTTTAATAATTCGGCACATTTGCGTATTTCTCTTTCGCCCGGTAAAAACACAAGCACATCTCCATCATGGTTTTTTGTGGCATTAATTACCACACGAGCAGTAGTTTCGGGCAATAAAAACTCATCTTGTCCGCCTACATATTTTACCTCAACAGGGTATTGCCTACCTTCGCTAATGGCTACTGGGGCTTTTAAAAGGGCAACAAGTTGCGGCATATTTAGGGTGGCCGACATAATCATAATCCTTAAATCGGGCCTCAGTATTTGTTGGGCTTCTCGGCATAAAGCCATCGCCAAATCAGCGTGTATACTTCTTTCATGAAACTCATCAAAAATAACCAAACCAACACCTTCAAGCGCATTGTCTGATTGCAACATGCGGGTTAAAATGCCTTCGGTAACTACTTCAATTTGTGTAGTTGGCGTAATTCTGGTTTCAAACCTAACGCGGTAACCAATGGTTTCACCAACTTTATCACCCCATAAATCTGCCATGCGCATGGCAATGGTTTTTGCAGCCAATCGCCTTGGCTCTAGCATTAATATTTTTTTACCTACAAGCCACGGCTCGTTTAGTAAAGTTAATGGTAATAAAGTGCTTTTGCCTGCGCCTGGTGGGGCATTTACTATTAACGTGTTGTTTATGGTAAGGTGTTTTTTTACCTCATCAATTATATCAGTTACAGGTAAATCTGTATTGTAAGGATTAAATATCAAGCCGTAATAAAAGTTAAAGGCCACAAAGTTAACCTATAAGTTGGTTTACTTTGCAGCCCGCACCGTTTTTAAAGTATTGTTAGCCTTAATCTATAATAATCTTCTTTTGTCCTCGTCCGCGCGAACTTTCAATACTTAAAAAATACACACCGGGTTTAAAGTTGTTTAGTTTTATTTGGCTTGATGGGAATGGTTGCTCATAAACAGTTTTGCCTAAAATGTTTATGATTTTTATAGAGGTTATGTCATAATCGGCCTCAATATTTAATAATTTCCCTACCGGATTAGGATACACATTAAAACTTAGGTTGTTATTTAATGTTGGTTGTAAGCCCACTAGGTTAGCATCAAATATAAATCTAAATAGCGGCACATCTTCCCATGCATCATTATTAGCCCCATATCCAAAGCTGGTATCTACTTGGTTATTGGTGTAATTAAAATACATGCTGTCATTTTTAGCCCAAACATCATTTGCTTTGCTGTACATGCAAGCCCAATTTAACTTACCATCAGCAGTATAACCATGTTTATACCATTCAATTTCATTAAAATTATCGTTTATATTGTACGATTTAATTACCTCCGATAATAGCCCGTTTTTGTATATATATTGATTGCTGTATATGGTATCAGCGTTTCTAATTGAGCTAATTTTTGTAAGTAAATTACCTTCGTAGCCATATACTAAATGGTTTATAGGCGTTCCAGTTGTAATGTTATTTACATCCATTTTAATGCAATTATCGTTTGCATCATAAGTATACTTTGTAACTGTTTTGTAGTTTTCAATTGTTAAGGTGTCAATAACCCGTTTGTTATTTAGGTATATAAATTCATTGTTTTCAGTTCTTTCTAATGCGCCTGCTTCATTAAAATAAGTATTGGTTTGGCCAATAATATTTGAATTTATAAATTGGTTGCTAATAACCGTTTTCTGATAATTTGGCGGTAAACTGTTGTTAATTAATTGCCACGATTCTTTTGTATTTGCAATTATTTGATTGTTGTTGTAATTTCTATTATTGATGTGCTTATTTAATAAAATCCATTTTTGCTCATTTGTTTTATATTCCCAAACTTCAAGTTGTTTAAACTTTCCAAGCTCGTCTTTATTCTGAATAAGTTTATTAATACTAATATAATCCATCGATCCACCCATATTAGCCTGAATTAATATAGGAGGGAATTGATCGCGTACTAAATCCCAATAAATAAGGGGCTCTTTTACAACCGCATAATCATTTGGTGCTCCATAATTTAAATCGTATTGTGCTTTTGCTCTGTATGTTAAGCTTAATGCTGCAAATAAAATTGCTGCTAGTTTTTTGTTCATATAAGTTTTTTTATTCAGTAATTAGTCAACCATAAATACGGTTATGTTGCCTAAGGTTTTCACAAAGTTTTTAACGGACAATAAATCTGATTAACGGCTGTTAGCTTATTACATTTTGTAATTAAACGTCTAGATTAATTTACCATTATGTGTGGTAGTAAAATTTGATACTAAAAATTTGTTTAGCTAGTTTTATTAAGCAAAATCGCCCTGCCAAAAGCTCTATTAATAGTAAGTTTTAATAATAATTGAAGGTGTCAATGTTGGGCATTTTTATGCAGTTAAAACCTCAGAAAATCAGTTTAACAATCGATATAATTATATCAGCCACGGTATAGCCAAATTTATTTTGTGTTTGTTTAACCCAATTTACGCATTATAAATGCATAATATTAAGTAATTATAAATTTAAAGCGCACCAAATAAACCAACATTTGGTTTATTTGGTGCGCTACACCTATATTAAAGTATTGTTAGTTTTATTCTATTATTATTTTCTTTACCCCTCGTCCGTCTGTACTTTCAATACTTAAAAAATATACACCGGGTTTAAAGTTGTTTAGTTTTATTTGGCTTGATAGGAATGGTTGCTCATAAACAGTTTTGCCTAGCAAATCTGTAATGGTAACACGATTAATTGTATTGGATGCCTCTGTGTTTATTGATAAATAATCGTTGGCTGGGTTAGGAAAGACACTAAAATTAATGGTTTCATTTATGGTAGAATTAATGCCAACCAATTGTTCATCAAACACAAACATAAAATTAGCCCAATCATTCCATTCGTTATCAATATTGGCTTTATACCCATAACTGGTGTCTATTATATCGTTTGCATAAGCAATAACAATGCTGTCAAGCTTTATCCATTCGCTATCTTGGTAAATATTATTACACATCCATTTTAACTTGCCTGTTTCTGTGTAACCGTGTTTATATTGGTATAAATTGGTAAAAACACCATCAACCTTTTCAGAAACAATTACTTCACTTAATAAACCATTCGGGTTATATGTGTACTTCATTGCTGAATTTGGTATGCTATCAGGTGTCATAATGCCATAATTTTTCACCTCAGTTAATATTCCGTTTGTATATTTCCATCCAGTGTTGGCAACAGGGTTACCGTTTAAGTATGAAGCCCTAAAAACACAATTATTGTTGTCGTATGTATAGTGTTCAGTAAAGCGGAAGTTGTTAATTACAGATGAATCGTAAATACGTTGATTTAGTGTGTTATAAGTTATAAAAGTTTCACCTGTTGATGTAATTCCGGTTTCATTGCTCAATTCGTTGTTGGCTTTGCTTAGTTTGTTGTTTTGATAAAAGTTATCTAAAACCGTTTTGGTATAAAATAATGGCCCATCTAATTCATCGCGTACCCATGACTCGGCAGTTTCCGAAACCAATTTTT